>JAPSLU010000083.1 GCA_031180405.1 Bacillus sp. (in: firmicutes)
AAGTCCCCTTTTTTTTGGAAGGGGACTTTCTCTACACTCTGAAAACGGCATCTCTGCCGTTTCCGTTGTTATTATATGGTGGAGCATAGCGGGATCGAACCGCTGACCTCTACACTGCCAGTGTTACGGCACTGTTATTTTTAATTATCTTTAGATGCCCTAAAGCCCTTTGAATAAGGATTCTTCATCATTTTTATGCTCGTTAGTTATCTGCAATCTTCCCGGATTATTCCAGGTTGGTTACCGTATTGTTACCGCACGGTTACGATGAGTTCCAATTTAGGTAATTTCGATTTCCTCACAAAATTAAACGAAAACCAATGACCGTTGTTGTTGACTCAGGTTATTAAGCGCTGTTCTATTCATTTTTTTGATTTGGTGAGGAAATCGAAGGTATCCAGTCGACAAGGGAAGACCTTTTCTAATAATTCCTAATGATTATAACGAAAAAACAGCCCCCATAAGAGAGCCCTGCAAAAGTCGACTTTTTTCAGAACAACAAAACAGTCAGAGAAAAACGAGCCTCTAGAATCGCTTCTAAGGCTCGTTTCGCGTTTAGGGAGACATCTTTGTACCCCCTAAAATCTTTGTTTTTTCCTAAAAGACGACTTTTGCAGCAGTCTCCCATAAGAAGCTGTTTGCCATATACAGTATTTAGTTAATCTCAACTTGCTCAATTGAGAATTTAACCTGATACTCAAATAAAGAAACTCTAGGTACAACCGAAGCAGCATATTTAAGCTTCTCGTCGACTTTTTTAGCAACTATTACTCCGCTGACTTCTTTACCAACTGCTAAATTCTTTTTTACCCAACCCATGTAACGAGCTATTTGTCCTATAGCTCTGTCTGGTCCGTTACCTAGTTTCAGTTCAAAAACAATAAAATTCCCATCTTGGTCAACACATAAAATATCTATAGGACCAACATCTGTTGGATACTCCACTCCCTCTCGGAAGTTCTCATCTGTAAATAACTCTAACTTTTCCCCATTAACCATAATCGACGCAATGTTCTGTACGATAAAATCACGTAACTGTGCTTCAAATGGAAATAGCATGCCTGAATCATTTTCCTCACTCGTATCACCTTGCTTATCTACAGGTGAATCAACGTTGTCGTCATCCAACCTCTGCTTCACTACAAGCTTGCCAAAATCAGATTTGGCTATCTCCCAAACGCCATGTTCTTCCGGTTTATATAAAACCACTTGTCCACGCCCTACTGTAAATAAGAAATCATATTTAGTATTAGATATCCGTGGTTTCTGATTTTCTGGATAATGAACTCGGGATGGTTGGTTTACAGTTGTAACGATGATTTGGGCATTAATTGTGCTGTCTTTTACATCGCCATATGTTCTTTTTATGTAGTCCTTTATTTCTTGGTACGTGATTTTTACATTTGGGCTTTTCTCTGTTGCTTCTTTAATCATTTGCCAGATAAACGGTTTGGTGTTAATTAAGGAGCCCCCCTAACTACAAAAATGGAAACACGGAATATATGTCGATTTTCCTCCCAGCTAAATACCATCTAAACATTTTTTGGGCAGGGAGTTTTACTACCGAAATATCTCTAAGTGGAGGGACAGATAAGTTACTCAACATCTTCATTTCAGCAGTACCCAAATATTCACCATCATCTTTTTCGGTAGGCATTAAGAAAGCATTTTGTATACTCGTAAAGCTGTGCGAAAGGATGAAATCATTATACGCAAGTTGATACAGATACTGTTTTGTAATATCTCCAATACCCGGCTGCCCATCTACCTTTATCTCATCCAAACGGATATTGTAATATTTAGCATCAAATATCCCAAAACACGCTCCATCTTCTCTCGAGTAAAAACTAATTATATCTGGTATTAATGTTTCTTCTGCTTGATGTGATTTTAATAAACTCCCCTCTTCTACTCGGTTCCATTTCGGTTTCTCAATTAGACCTAAAAGAGTTTTATCCTTATCATCAAGATATTGTTCTGCGAGCGGTTGTGGCAACGAAAGATGTTTAAGCTTAGTATCTAGCTGGTTATTAAAAACCTCCGAACAAACCTTCTCCCATACAAGATTGAAGGTATTTGTGCCAAATAAACTTAGTCCATTTTCTTGTTCGCTCAACTTACCTTGCGAAACATAATTGAACATAGTCTTAAGAACTACCTGTTTCCTGCTTTGAAACTGAACTGAAAGTTCTCTTGATAGACGGTACTGGATGTAATCTTCATCACCAAAATCAGATAATTCTCCGTCGTAAAGTATATTTTCCTCTAAATCAAATAATTCAGCTAAGCCTAGTTCAGTAAGTTTTAAAGAGCATTGGGTTATTATACATTCATGTAACTGTTTAAAGTAGTCATATTCATCTTCCGTTGAGCTGTGTGTATAGAGTTCTGTATAGTAAGTCCTATTATTACTCAATAATGGATAAGTTTCTCCTATTGTCTTATCCCAGTTGATTTCGCCTTCTCCATTTATTTCATAAGTCTCAATGGGGTTTGAATATATCCCATTTTCAGCATAATCATCGATGAAGAAAAGAATATTCGCCAATAAATTAAAATCATCCTTCTCATCTTCTCCACTTGCCGAAATTAGTAGCTGCTCCCTCGAATTATACCTTCTCAACACTTGTAAAATTTGTTGCATCTCATTTATAGGAGCCTCTACTTCAGAGATGTATTTTGGATAACATTTAATTACATAATCCCCAATGTTTATTACCCCAACAAAATCAAAAATAAAAAAACTGTTTCTAGCTTTGTAATTCACATCTATTATTTCGATATTAGTGTCTTCCATACTTACATTCGTTCTTAATGCCTTCTTCGATTTTTCCTTAACAATACCGAGTGATTTTAATTTTCTAATTAGGGCAGTAGTTTCTTCTTCTGTTATCTGCAAGAGCGAAGCGATTTCTTCGCCTGAGTACCTTCTGAGCTCTTTAAAAAAAGCCGACCTCATCATCTAATCACCTTGCTTCGTCGTCATCTTCCTCAGATTCTCGTTGCCCCTCATCTTGTAGATTAAAACCAAAAATTTCCTCACCGATATCGTCATAAGCCTGGCAAACATTCGAATAGGTATTAGAATCGCAACTACTAAAGACTACCTTTCGATATTGTTTTGCAGCATCTTCATATAAATACATTAATAGCTTGCTTTTAAATATCTCATTGAATTTTTCATCACTATCAAATGCAGATAGCCCTAAAAAGAATGGACCAATTAGCTTATCTTCATTCACCTTACATGACTTTAACAGGATAGAATTTATCTCTTTTCTTAAAGTGTCCCATGTAACACGTTTTCCGTTCGGAAGCGTGACTGTATAAGCTTGAATAGCTTCACTTCCGTCGTCTATCCCTATGTATTCAAACTCCCATCTTCTTTTGAAAGCAGTGTCCATTGGAAATACACCTTGGTCTGCACTATTCATAGTTGCCCAAATATACATGTTGTTTGGTATTACAATTTTTTGTAAGTCTGTTCCAAGTTCCGATGCCAAGTAGGCTCTCATGTCTTCACTTGTTTCAATAGGGTATTGGCTAACTCCATTCTGTCTATCCAACAACTGAAAAACATCACCGAATACTGCTGCTACATTAGCTCTATTGATTTCTTCAATTATAAGGAGCTGTGGCGTACCAGTTCTCAAAGCTTTTACGAGCGTTCTGGTAAATGGACCTGGAACATATTTATATGTAATCTCTCTATCAATCGGAACAGGTTTATATGTGCCGACAAACTGTCCATATGAGTAATTTGGATGAAATGTAACTCGCTCGTAGTTTTCGGCAAAATAAACTTTTTCTGCCTCCAATTTATGACTTTTCCCAGTACCAGGAGCACCAAATAAAATTCTATTATACGGAAGATTCAACGGACTGTGTTCATCCGTGGGAGTAGTGTCAGCCACGGATTCGTTTTCTTTTACAATTACTTTAAAGTTACATAGGCTAAGGTAAGCTGCTACACGTTTTTGGTATTCTATCAAACTCCCCAAATCTCTAGTATCTTTAAGCCTTACACTTCCTTGGTTATAACTCAGATAATCATTTAGTCCTTCAGATAATGCGGACTTAAGAATCCTTAACGAACCCTTGGATTCAAGTTCCCCGTTGATATCAACTGTATTGTTGCCTTCAACAAGCTTTTTGTATACTCCGTTAAGATGAAATAGAATATCCGTTCCATCTGTTAATTTATATACTGCTTCCTCTGAGAGTAACATCAATATCTTAATTAGCTTTTCCTCGAAATCAGTATCAATCTCGATATCGAAGCCAGTAGCCCATTTAAAAAGAATAGGAATATACTTATCATGATTCTCTGTAACCAAAGCGTCGATTAAATCCATATTCTTAGTAAAAGTCAATTGTTTTGCATATCGAACGCCGCCAGTTCTTTCCGCACTAAAAGGTCTCTGTTCAACAAAAGTAACTTTAGCCAATCTCCATATCAATTCAAAAGCAACAATTAAAGCTTCTATTTGTGATTTTAATAGCTGATTTTCATTAATTTTACTTATAAAAGCATTGTCAGAAATACCCATTGTGTCATAAGTAGGTCGGAGCATATCTGTTAATGCAGTAGCTACATCATCCTTTATTTGTATAGCTCCGCCATTAGCTTGAGAGTATTGAAGGTCAGCTACTTTACCTAAACTTTTCCACAAGAGGTAGGTAAGGGCAATACTTTCCCTTACCCTTGACAAAGACGATTTGATTCCTAATTTCAAATCTATTTCCCTATGTTCTTGTAAATTCTCTGGAGTTGTCATTCAAGAAACCCTCCTGATTTTTTCTAATGTCTCTTAGAATTACTTCAGCAATGGATTTTGCTAAAAGTGGGGGAACCGCATTTCCAACTTGCTTCATTTGCGAGCCTTTAGTCCCTATGAACCTAAAAGAATCTGGGAACGATTGTATCCTTGCAGCTTCTCTAACTGTAATGGCTCTATTCAGGAACGGATGTGTAAATTTCCCGGAAGATGGTGTATCGAACCGTGTAGTAATGGTAACGGAAACCTCTTCCTTTCTCATCCTTGTCCAAGTACCGCTATAAATAGATTTAGTCAGATGTTCTTCTGGCAATACTTCCTTGCCGCGATTGGGTGGAATTAATTTCAATCTCTCCAAAGCAAGGTTTGAATGATTTGTAGCAACATGATTAGTAAGAATCTCACTTCCAGCTCTAAGCATAGCCTGGTATTCACTTTGGGCTGCATACCTATATTCTTGTTCTTCTGAACCTTCCCCTGATTCCAAAAAAGCCAAGTCACTTATCGCATCCCATATTGTGACATTATAACCAACTGGTTCTGGTAGCTGAGGTGCTGCTCCATTCAATTTCCCAATTATTACGGCTCGTCTCCTGTTCTGCGGGACGCCATAATCTGCTGCATTCAGGACACCTGATGTCAATGAATACTCAATGCTACCGAACAACTCGATAATTTCATTCTTAAAAAAACCATTCTCGGAAGTTAGTAAGTTAGGAACATTTTCCATTACAAAATACTTCGGGCGAACTAAATCAACAACATTAAAAAAATATTTAAACAAAAAATTACGCTCGTCATGAATTGTTTTTCTCTGTCCTTTTTGGGAAAAACCCTGGCAAGGAGGACCGCCTATAACAATATCAATCATTCCTTTGTATTTATCAAATGTTTCCTTAAGCGGCAAATGTGTTATATCTGCAACCAGCATGTTTGAAGCTTTTCGATTTTCAACATAAGCGGACGCAATCGAATTGTCATACTCATTTGACAGGACCACTTCACATCCTGCCCATTCAAATCCCAGAGACATCCCACCTACACCAGCAAACAAATCAATTACCTTGGGTCCCATAAACTTTTTGTCTCCTCAATTCGTTCTGTTGCAATTTCAAAATAATCTTTATTTATTTCAATACCAATAAACTTCCTGTAATTTCTTTTTGCCACTACACCTGTACTCCCACTGCCCATGAATGGGTCTAGTACAATATCCCCCTCGTTAGAAAGAAGTCGAATAAATTGCTGCAATAACTGTTCCGGTTTTTGAGTCGGATGTTTACCGAACCTTCTCTCCGTTGTAGGGGTAACCGAAGTTTCAAAAAAATCGTGTACCACTTTTCCATCATTATTGAAAGTACCCGTTTTTTTCTTATATGTGAAATACACCCACGCTTCAGTAGAGTTTACAAAGTGTAAGTTCATATTCCTGGGCATTGGATTGAGTTTATGCCATATCCCCGTGGTTTTGTAATATAAACCATTTTTTTCGGCTAAACGGATTAATGTCTCTACCTTAATCACCGACATAAAAACAATCATTGCCCCACCTTTTTTTAACAATCTGGTGGATTCGGCGAAAAATCGGTTCATGGATTCTTCCCATTCGTTAAAGTCTAAGTCATCCCAACCTGCCGCACCAAAGAAGTTATCTCTCATTTTCTTTAGATTTGTATCTCTATCTTTCATGAATAATCCCAGATTGTATGGTGGGTCAGTTAGTATTAAATCTACAGATTCAGGTTGAAGTTTATTCATTCCATCAATACAATCCTCATTAAATAACAAAACATCGTGCGCTATATTTGATAAAGTTTCAGACATTCAGCAAGTTCCTCCTAAGCAGATAAAGCCTACATGTTGTGGATTTAGTCTAGTGCGCTCTTTCCACTCTTCACCCAGGTATCTACCTCTGAAATTTTAAATTTCCATTGTCTTCCGACTTTATGTGCTGGCACATTAGTTTTCTTAATCCAGTTTCTAATCGTATCTTTTGTGACTCCCAGATATTCAGCAACTTCTTCGAGACTAGACCATTTTTCAGCATTAAGTCCCATCAATAAACCTCCTAAAACTTAAACGATGTCCATTATCATTATATATTCCATCTAGTATTAGTTACAACGATTTAACATGAATTAATAAAATCAGATATCTTACTACATAAATAAGTATGAATAAGCATGAAATAAAAGAAAACCCGCCAAATCGAGCGGATTTTGCTTCATGGAGATACCTGATTTGTTTATTTTCTCAAGATGTTCATTGGTTTACCAAAATCTTATAGCTTTGAGTACACAATCTTGTTGCGTTCAAGCTTGGTTGAGGGAATAATTTATTTTTTTAAATATAAATTAAAGGCATCAACTATCAAAACATTTATTATTTTTAACAAAAAAACAAATTAGCCATTATTATTTTCACAACTGAAGATAGAATTTGAGTTTCTTTAAAAATTATTCAATTGGACGGAGTCCAACTTCCATTATTGAATATAGAGGCGAGGAGGTTTGGAACGTGCGCCGAATGAGCGAGTTCCAACGACCCATCGGGTCGCTGCGCAGCAGAAGCCTTTGCTCTTTCAAAAGCTGCTTCAGATACCACAGTTGCATTTAGACTGCCAAATCTAAAAGCAATCAGGGGTAATATGAATTGCCATATCAAACTTGCGAAGGTCGCCAACCCCAGCAAGTCCATATTCAATTTTTTGTTTGTAACGTCGCCAAACGTTGCAAACCAAATAAGCTATATTTTCCCTTTATTACAGTCTGGGGTTCGGCTACCAACCGAATTGACCAGGTGCATTAACGCTATCTTCGAATCGCCAATTCGAACAGTAGTTAGTGCAGGGCACGCTGCGTGCATGGAGACATGCTGGCGCGGTGTGAACGGGGGCTGTCACTGAAAGGTGGCTTCTACCCAATAGTGCTTCTGTATATGGGCGACTTTGAAACGATGTTCTTTCAGCGATGTGAAAGGATGTCTGTCATATAGTGAAGTGGTGGGAATCTATTGATTCGAATCCACATGGCGGGAACGGGGAAACCCAAGTTTACGCCATCCACGCGGGGGAGCCTCAGCTGGATATTATCGATATGCTGTCATGTCGGTGGTTGAAGGTGAGTGTGCAGTAATGTACAGGGTGAATAGCTCAACCCGTAAAGGCTACAGAACATGCTCTGTAGTAAAGCCGTAACCAAGCCTAACGTCTTCGGACTATGGATGGGTAGGGAGGCAACGTGGTAATGAGAACATAGAGCGGCGAGGTCAAACTGCTGTGAAGACGTAACGTACCCAAAGCTGACATGTCAGTGAGTAAGAGTCCTCTTCTATATTCGGGACTGTCGAAAGACACAAGTTATTGTTGGAGCGACCGGACTATGTTTTTGGGACACATATGACTAAAGAGGCAAGTTCCGAACGGTACTTACGAGTGGTGTCGGGGTATGCGAGGAATGAGAGCGTGGTTGAGTAGGTTTCTCTTACGAGAGTGATTGTTTCTGCTGACAGTGGAGACTCCATTGGTAAAACGGGTTGGCACCTGTTGTTTTAAACCAGACCGAAAGACTGCACCTATGGTAGTAAAGGGAAATGAGGAGTACTGTATACAGTGCGTTTCTGTGGTGGAAATGCACTCTCCAGACTTGGCGGTCGTGACTGTTGTATGCAAATACACTTGCTTGGCGGCAAGAGAAGCAGGCACTGGATTATTTGGTTATGTTTTTTTGGAAGTTCTCGTTCTTTTCTATCACTGGGAGGTGATGATGATGAGAGCAAATTATTTAGTTTCATCTTGGCAAGGATTATTACAAATGGTTGTTTATTTAGTGGGCAGGGGATATGAACAGTGGCATGTGACACATCTTCCGGTGGAGAAGAAAGACAAATTCTCGATAATTGACAATAAATTGATTGGTCAGTATCAAACAGATAAGACGAAGTATCAAAGAAATTATAGTAAAGAGAAAGGCTTTGCTAACTTTGTATACTTACGTTGGGAACATGTCGTGATTATTTTACACACGAACGGAACAATACCTGAAAGCATCTTGGTAACTGACAGAGACGGTAGTAAGAAATTAAATGACAATTTTTATAACATAGATGAAAAGGCGCTGCAATTTCGGGTTTCCGACAACATCGCTTTTGAAATTAAGTCTATACAGAAAAAAGGTCAACGTAAAAAAGACGTTTCTGTACAGCTAACAAACGATGTATTTAAAGGCATAAAGCGCGAACTGAAAGAAGTGGCTTCTACCAGGAACAAATATGAGATGATAAAACATTTCGACCGTCTGAATGGACTACCAGCATGGGCGGGCATTAATCAACAAAAAGGTGAGCTCAAGAGCTATCTATACAACCAAGCTAAGGACCTCGGTGTCTTTAACGTTGGAGATAGAAAACAGAGCAAAGAAGCAAAACAAAAGTTCATGTCATCATTGAGATTACATACACGACGTAAAGTTTATAAAGTTTGGCAAAGTGACTCTACCAATATTTCTTCGTTAGAAGAAGACTAACTCACAAAGCCAATAGACTTATAAGGTCTTTCACTGCGGTGATTGCACCTTTTTCTTTTATTCATTAAAGTTACTTTTATAATTATAATAAAAAACCCTTGCTATAGCTTTTAAGGTACCAAATACTCGCGAATCTATGAAAAGGGCAAAATGGGGCATTCCTGAAGGATGTAAGGGCATGTGAAAAGACAAAAGCAGCAGGTCATGTTATCATAACCTGCTGCTGCATCATCATTTAATGTATTTATCGAGAATTTTTCTTGCTCCTAAGTAGAAATTGAACCAAAGGAATCTATTAAGTAGCAATGCTGCTGCTAAAACAATGCTTTAGAAAAGCAAATACTCCATGAAAAACGGATAGTATTTCGCAAGACCTTCCTTATTGGTAAAGTCGATGTAAAAAGCTAACATGAACTTCCAGAGCGCAAATTCAACTCTTTCAAGTTTCCCCACAATATATTAGTTAGTCCTCCGTTTCTCTTTTGGTGGAGGGAGCTCATCCTCATCTTCCAGGTAGCTTGCATCCAAAAGTTCTTCGCTCAGTGCGTGTTTATTCCAAAATTCAACTTCTTCTTCTTCGGTCATGTTCTTTGGTATTTTATTGGGGTCACTGATGATTATTAAACCCCTTTCATCCAGTTTATAAAATAGTTTCCAATTTGGATTTCGAATGTCTCCGTCGCCTGGAGGACGAACATCGTTTATGCTCTCCTCATCACACGCTCCAAACGACATATAATTTAATTGGGCTTGCCGCAGCGTTAGCTCACCATTGGCTCCTCCAGAAAAATCAGGTTTGTCTCTAGCTGGTGGGTCATCGTGCCAGAAGCAGATGGAGCAGATGTCATGAATTTCGCTATCGAGAACCATGTATCCGCAGCAAGGGCAAGTGTATTTTTTCATTGTTTACACCCCTTTTGAACACTCTGGACCCGTAAGTACCCTAGCATTCTTTATTTCTTGATTGCCGATTTTCACATCTTTGATTAGATAAACCAATTCTGTCTTGCATCGATAGCACTTATTATTGGCTATTTGGTAATTTCGGGCGTACTTCCATTCGAGATAATCTTTGTTTCTCATTAACTCTCGGTAATTCAGACGATATCTCGCAGAAAAATCCACGTAAAGTCCTCATCGTTGATTAGCTTAAGCTGTCCTCTAACCTGGTCAATGGTCTTTACCCATCCCCACTCTGAACGTATTTCACCCCAATGCCCTTTGTATTCCTTCCAATACTCAATGGTTTAAGCGGTGTCGTTCATGATGCTCTCCTGGATGCGTAGCTGAACTCCAGCAGCTCATCTTGTTCCAGGGTAGGACGAGGAACGTATTTGCCGCTCAAAATCAGGTGATAATGTTCGCTTAGCTCCTTCGCATGCTCTAGACGGACGAACTTCATCGTAAATAGGTCATCGATTTTCCCCATTTTCATCACCTTTGAGTTTGTCTTTCAATAGTGCAACCGCCGTTTCTACTTTAAAAAGACGATTATTTAACACCGCAAGCTTGTCGTCCACTGTGGTTTTACGCTTAGCGCGTTCCAGGGCAATTTTCATGAATTCCTCTTCGCTGATTTTACCTGTCAGGCAATCCCTGACCAGCTGGTCGTGTTCATCGGTGACGATAACCCCTTCAAGCTCCAGGCTTGCTCTTGATAATTTAAGTGCCTTGTTGATTTGGGTTAAATCAATGCGATTATCAGCTATTGCGCCTGCAACTTCCTTGCATTCACTCATAAAATCCCTCATTTCTGGGGTCGTTTTCCTAGGTTGTTTCAGTTCATCGAGGATAGATTTAGCATCCTCGTCACTCAGGTCGCTTATCGACATCTTGTTTTACCTCCTGTATAAAGCGCTCATCGGACCAATCCTCGAACACTGCTTTTTTAAGTAACGCTTCATGTTCGTCCGATACCTTTCCTGCAATTTCCATACATAATTTGAACAATCTTACTGCCTTGGAGATATCGAAGCCCCACAAATCGTTATTCACTTCTGGTGGCTTTGGTTCCCATACATCTTTGAGAATCTTCCCTTTCGAAATGGTTAATTGAACGTCCCCACTCCCCATTCCGCGATACTTATCAGCTATACGGATTATCTCGGCAGCATCCACACTGACGATTCTATCCACTTCATCTGTTCTTCCTGCCAGGATAGCATCTATGCGCTTAACGAGTGCCTCCCGTTCTTTGCGCCGCGTCTCGTAATGCTCTTCGAAGATTTTATCAGGGTCATAATCGAACTCCACGAGTCGAACTTCACGCTGTTGCTTCGGTGGCACCTGTTGTTGCTGCTTCTTAGCCCTATATTCTGCTCGTTTTTTCTCCCAGATGGCATGTATATATGCCACGTGTTCCTTCATTTTCTCTGGGTCAGCCACCAATTCACGAAGCTTTTTCATCCGTTGGCTTTCTTCATAAATGATAGGCTCTGGTTCAGGTTCCTCGCCATGTGCAACTGCATCAAATTTCGCCCTAAGAACTGCAAGTCTTTGTTCCATTTCCTTTTTTCTAGCTTCTCGTTTCGCTTTTTTTTGAGCAATCCATTCCTCGATAGTAATTGTAGTGGGCTGCTGAGAATCTTTGGGTTCATTTCGTCGAATTCTATATCTCTTCATTCCCACACCCCCTTGGGCAAAAGTAACGCTGCGAGTCGGTACTATTCGTTGATTTTGTCGGTCATTTCCTGTATGTGTTTATGGGATACCTTACTGTCGACTACAAAAAAAGATAGATAATCTTCTCCAGCCACTTCCAGAATGCACTTCTTCTGATTCCACTCGAAAACGCATTTAATCCGCCCTATCTCAGGGTCCCAAAAAACAGCTACAACAGTATAAAAAAGATAGTATTTGCCATCATGGAAACCTGGTGAATAGCTCCGGTGCCATGTGAGGTTCATACTAAGAAACGAGCAATTTAAGTCGATTTTCTTCCATGAAATCTGGTAAGAAGAAGCCAATTATTATCATGGCAATGTAAAAAAAGTTTCAGGAGGTTGAACGTCCATTGGATATTGAGCGCAAGTCCATGACACCTTGACTTTCTGATTTTCCAGTTTCAGTAAGTATGAGTACTCTACATCTTCGTATTCTAAACAAACAAATGCTTCGAACGTATCTTTCCACTGCACCTCGATAACATCGTACATCTTAATCACTCCGTTCCGTTGGCATAACCCAGCCGAAATTCTCTGAAAACAGCAGCATAAGCCTGCGATTCCTTTTCACAATTGAATCAGCTAATTGCAGAAATGGCTTCATAACTATCCTCTATGAATAAAGACTCCTCCAATGTTTGAAGATGCTCCATTCAGATTCAAATTAAACACTTTAAAAAAGACCAAAAAAAAATTGGGTCCTATCAAGGTCTCTTTCCTTAACCTCCAAGCGAATATTCATACTCCCATCGGCGAAGCTCATATCTCATTAATTCTAGTTGCTCAACTTCAATAAATTCTTCAGCTTCTTTCCATTTTATGGAATAAATTCCTTCGGGAAGTAACGCTAATACATGCTTCCATTTTTCATGAAATTCAGGATAATATTCGTACCACATCAATGCATCCATTACATCACCCCAGATTGTAAAAATGTTATCCACGCCCAAATAATAACATTTTTTTGTCAACCAGTGCAAACGAATGTTCCTATCACCAAAAGCAGAGTGAACTATCACCATGAGCAGAGTAACTAAATAAGAAGTTCATGTAGGATAAGTATTTTTATTTTAATTAAATTTCTAGCGTTTATTCGCTACTCGTCATAGTTGATTTTTTTGTGCATTTTATAAATAAAATTTAAAAATATTTTAATCGTAAAAGGGTTAGTGTGAAAACTTTAAAAATATAATGCATCAACTACAAAAAATTTTTATGTGGCGAAGCGCCTGTTGGTAGAAATGGTAGGCATTTCTTCTAGCATCCATCGACGTTAAAAATTCTGGAGGGTATCCCGTCTGCCCCAGCTTCGCCTTACCCGCGATGCATCGCCCGTTAGAGGGGCTTTTCTTTTCCCAGATGGAACCGTCCCTGTAGTTATTTTAACTAGGCAAGTTAAGGTGTTCTTGTGGTAAAGAATTCGGTAAAGCAGGACCTGGGCGAATCAGGAAGTTATCTTCTTGGCATCTTAAACGGCAAAACCTGACCGAACTACCAAAAGTTTGAGTTTATAATTGTTTAGCCAAATTTGTCCCTTTTCAAGGGGCAACTATGTGCTTCCCCTCCCTCTCCCCCAAAAGGTAATTTTTCCTTCAATAAATCTCCAAAACAAATACCCTAATAAGAATGCAGAAACTACCTCTTTTAAAGCTTCCTGAATTAAGTTGCTTATTTAAGTTGCTGTCTTGTAGTTAAAAAAGAAAAAGTTTTAACATAAGTGAAAAATAAATGATAGAATATTCAAAAATTAGGTTCTGTAAAAAAAAAAAAGCGTTTTCGCTCAATTCATTATTTCGATTTTGTATATTAGTTGAACATAGAGCATGCTGATAACTAATCATACACAATCGGAGGACACCTCAATGTCTAAACACAGTAACGATAAGTATATGAATTCAGTGACATTACCAGAGGTATTGAAAGTTGAAGATATTCAGCTTTTCCTTGGGATTGGAAGAGTTCAAGCGTATGAGTTAATCAAAAAGAACGAATTCCATTCAGTAAAAATCGGAAGAGCAATTCGAGTAAGTAAGTCAATTTTTTTAAAATGGTTCAACGGTGAATTCGCATCATGAAATAGTAACTAAACGGAGGGAAGACAAAAATGGCAAGAACAAAAAAATACCCAGGGGTCTATGAACGAAATGATACAAATGGAAAATCATTTTATTTCATAATAGAAAAAAAGGATACAAAAACAGGAAAAAGAAAGCAAAAGAAATACGGCGGGTACAAGACTGCCCAAGAAGCTTATCATCATTTAATAGATAAAAAGTCAGCTCTTAACAATGGAACTTACTTCGAAGCCACAAAAATCACCTTGAATCATTGGTTAGAGCAGTGGCTAAATATTACAAGTATTAATTCAAGAGCATCTACTCTTGAATCTTACAAGTACCGTATTCGGCATATCGCAGAGGGCATCGGGCATATTGAACTTATCAAGTTAAATACAGATGATATTCATTCATTTTATAGGGAGTTACAAAAGAAGGAAATAACCTATAAAAAGAACAGTGAAAAATCCATGAAAAATCTGTCCGCCCAAACTATCTATGATATTCACAAGGTATTGAAAATGGCACTTGCTCGGGCTTATAAAGATAAGAAAATCAATCATGATTTAACAAAAGATATAGTTTCACCAAAACAAAGCAGACCAATCCACAAAGTTTTGAAACCCGATGAAGTTAGTTCTTTTCTTGAAGTCGCTAAAAAGGATGCTCTTTATTGCGTTTTCTATCTTGGTCTTTTTACTGGGATGAGACAATCCGAAATCTTAGGTCTACAATGGAGCAATATTGACTTTAAACAAAAATTAATCACGATAACAGAAACACTAAACAGTAAAGACAAAAAAATACTAAGCAGCGTAAAAAGCGAAAATAGTTATCGTATTATTGAAATTGATGATGAAACAATCAAAGTTTTAGAAGCTCAGAAAAAGCGAATCTCATTTGAAAAGAAACATGCTGGAACCTTGTACAAGGATTATAATCTTGTTTGTCCAACAACAATTGGCACCCCGCTAAATCCAAGTAACGTTCGAAGAAATTTACAAAGAGTTATAAAAGAAGCTGGTGTAACAAGAGTTACCTTCCACCAGCTACGTCACAGTCATGCAACCTTGTTACTAGCAGCTGGAGTACCAAACACAGTTGTGGGCAACAGGTTAGGACACAGTAGTACAAGAGTTACTGAAATCTATCTTCATGTTTTGCCTGGCATGCAAGCAGAAGCAATTGGAAAACTAAGAAATTTAGTCACAAGTAATCAAGCCTAAGGACCGCCTTTATTGAGTCGGTTCTTTTTTTATTATTTAGTTTCAATTGGACCTTGCTCTGAAATAATGAAAAGGTCAAGATTTATCTTGGTACCGAATCCATTCCCAAGAGGAATTCTTACTTTATCCACATCAAGTCTTTTGTTAGGAAACGTGCTTTTTCTTACCAATTCAAGTTGATTTTTAAAAATAGAATATGCTGTCTCTAGCACTATTAAATTATCTTGATTGTGTTGCAGTAAACATTCATTTTTATACTTTACATCAGTTACTACTTCAGAATACATTGTATCAATTTCTTTTTCTGGATTTGTTAGTGCCAATATATGGTGAATACTCATATCTATGTGAGCATTATGAATTTGAGTGGATACCATCCTTTCGATGTCATTTCGAATCCCTCCTTCATTACCTAGATTTTTTTTATTTTTATATCCATTTTCTCTAAAGATGTTATCTTGTAATGAGCTATTGTCGTGCACATTATCGTGTCTGTTGCGAATTATCCAATCTACATTTGAAAATTTCAACTCTATTACGCATGTTGGTTCGTAGGGCGTGTCTGGCAATTTCTTTTTTAAAATAGCTATGTCGTGAGTAACATAAGGTGGTGTGTATTTAGAATTATACTCAGGGTAAGCAGTGGAGTTTGGTTGGCAGTAACTTTCTAATTCCATAACTAACATATCTCTAAAAAAACTTTCAGCTTTTTTTTGAATAAAACGATGTGCTATTTCGTTTGTTGAAAACCTAGTCATATTTTTCAGAATTTCCGTTAACTGCTTCTGTGTTAAGTTCATTATACAATTTCCTCCTATAGCTATAATTCATTATTAGGATGGTTCAACACCTAATGTTCACAATCAGTCTGCATAGAGATACATTGAATAATAGTTGGCTAAACAAAAAAGATGAAAACCTTATTGGTCTTCACCTTTTGTCGTTATCTTACGTTATTTGTAGTTTAATTTCTACCATTTGTTACCGCTTTGTTACCGCAAAACAAATTAATACCTCGAAAAACCTTGAAAATAAAGGTGGAGCATAGCGGGTTCGAACCGCTGACCTCTACACTGCCAGTGTAGCGCTCTCCCAGCTGAGCTAATGCCCCATATGTATGGTACTTCCTCGCCTCAGTGAAATCAGTATAGCATACGCCCGCTGTACACTGCAAGCGAAAAATCTGATAAATCCCCGCCCCAGCTGAAAAAAACAAGAAAAAAGCCAACCGATCCCACACGGTTGGCTTCCCTCTAATTCCCTATAAACCCACTATCTC
>JAPSLU010000084.1 GCA_031180405.1 Bacillus sp. (in: firmicutes)
CGTGGGGTGGGCGGTGAGCCTCCTCAACGCTTTGCGTCTGCGGGGTCTCACCTGTCCCACAGCTCCCACAGGAGTCTCGCACCTTCCGCTCCAATCAACTTACTTAGTTTTTTAAAAAGTACTATGGAACAAACTAATTCCATCCTATAATTGGATTAAAAACAACAAAATATGCGAAGACACTTGAAAAGGTTCAAGTTCAAACAACATAGCCTATCGTTGGTTCTTAGGCTATGGTTTACATGATATAAAGTACCGCACTTCTCTACCTTCGGGAAAATTATGAACGTAGATTTAAAGATACAGATCTGTTTGAACAAATATTCTATCGCATCTTAAAGCTAGCTTCCGAGAAAAACCTTATTAGTGCAGAACACATATTCATTGATTCTACTCATGTAAAAGCTAGTGCTAATAAGCATAAATTTCAAAAGAAAGTCGTACGGAAAGAAACAAGAGCTTATCAATAGCTTCTTCAAGAAGAGATTAATTAAGATCGTGAAGATCATGGGAAAAAGCCTTGCGCCATATTTGGCAAGTGTATGTAGAAGAAGCAGACCATCTTCGTCATCATAAAGATGTAAAGCCGATTTATGCTAAGCGTAAAGAAACAATTGAACGTGTATTTGCAGATGTTAAAGAAAAGCATGGCATGCGATGGACAACTTTGAGGGGACTCAAAAAATTGACCATGCAAGCGATGCTTGCTTTTGATTTAAAGAAAATGGCCACCTGGACTTGGAAAGGTCCAGTAAATACTTGATAAAGAGACCCAAAGAGGCTACTTCTTGTAAAATTTTAGAAAATTGATCACAAATCTCGAAAGGGGCTCGGAATGTAATTCATTCCGAACCCCTTTTGTCGACAATCTGACGTAAATTCACTTATGAATTCACGCTTAAAACTTAAAGTAATTTCCTAGTGAATCCTTAACAATAGCCAATTTTATACTTCTTCACAATACTCATCAAAAGCTGATTGTAATTTCGCCACAACTGACATCGGATCATGGCCTTCGATTTCATGGCGTTCAACCATTGTTAATAGTTTTCCATCCTTCAATAAAGCAAATGAAGGAGATGAAGGTGGGTAGCCAGTAAACATTTCACGAGCTCGTGCAGTCGCTTCTTTATCCTGACCTGCAAAAACCGTAACCAATTGATCTGGACGCTTATCATAATGGACAGCATGGGCTGCAGCTGGTCTTGCAATTCCTCCTGCACAACCACAAACACTGTTCACCATTACAAGTGTAGTCCCTTTTTTATTAAGTACTTCTTCTACTTCTTCAGGGGTTGTAAGCTCTGAGTACCCTGCTGCTACAATTTCTTTTCGTGCTTGCTGTACAATATCATTCATAAATAAATTAAAATCCATATTCAAAGAAAATCTCTCCTTTTCCACTCAATAGAATCATTTTACCAATCTTTTTATAAAATGGGCAAATAGATAGCTTATACTTTGTTTTCTAAAAACAAATTAACCAGTTCCAGGGCTGCCTGACTTACATATTTTGTTCCAGACCTTACATTTTCTTCTGCAACTGATAGCCGATCTTTTATTTGTGGATGATCGTAAAAATGACGATATAGCTCTTGCTTTAATAAGTCATGGAGCCAGTTTAATTGCTGCTGATCTCGCCTATCGTAAAAAAGATTCCTTTTTTTCGTGTGATCTTCAAAAGCTTTAATGATCTCCCAAACCTCTTTAATTCCTTTTTCCTCTAATGCAGATGCAGTTACTGCCCTTGTTTCCCAACCTTCTGTATATGATTTTAAATAATGAAGAATCAGGTTATATTCATGCTTTGCTTTGTTTGCTTTAGCGGCATTATCCCCGTCTGCTTTGTTCACCACTACTAAGTCAGGCAGTTCCATAATTCCTTTTTTCATTGTTTGTAATTCATCACCCGCACCTGTTAAAACGAGTAAAAGAAAAAAATCAACCATTTCCCTAACTACAAACTCCCCTTGGCCAACACCCATCGTTTCTACAAGAATAATATTATATCCTGCTGCTTCACATAGGAACATCGTTTCTCTAGTTTTCCTACTTACCCCACCAAGATTACCTCCAGAAGGAGATGGTCTTATATAAGCATTTGGATGTTTAGACAATCGTTCCATCCGGGTTTTATCCCCCATGATACTACCTTTGGAAACCTGACTTGTCGGATCTATAGCTAGAACAGCCACTCGGAACCCTTGTTGACATAGATAGGTGCCAAATGAATCAATAAACGTGCTTTTTCCTGCCCCGGGAACTCCTGTTATTCCAATTCTAATGGAGGAATTCTTTTTCTGAAGAAGTGCCTCAATAATAGTTTGTGCTTTTTCAAAATGTCGTTTTGCATTGCTTTCAACTAACGTAATAGCCTGCGCTAAAAGTACACGGTCTCCTTCTTCAATTCCACTGATAAGCTGATCAACAAGTACCTCAGAGGATTTCTTTACAAACTTTTTCATTCCACTTCCTCATAACCAAGTTTCTCAAGGATTTTATTAATCACTTTTGTTGCAGCTACAGGAATGACGGTACCTGGACCAAAAATTTCAGCTGCTCCTTTTTCTTTCAGCTCATTATAATCTTGATAAGGGATAACACCGCCAACGATTACAACAATATCTTCCCTTCCCAGCTTCTTCAATTCACCTATTAGTTGTGGCAATAATGTTTTATGGCCTGCTGCTAAGGAGCTGATGCCAACAACATGAACATCATTTTCAACTGCTTGTACTGCCGTTTCCTGAGGTGTTTGAAATAGTGGTCCAATATCAACATCAAAGCCTAAATCAGCAAAAGCAGTAGCAATCACCTTTGCCCCTCTGTCATGCCCATCCTGACCCATTTTGGCAATTAAAATTCTTGGTCGCCTGCCTTCAAGCTCATAAAACTGATCTGTTTTTTCACGTACTTT
The DNA here is from genome assembly GCA_031180405.1 of Bacillus sp. (in: firmicutes). Classification (GTDB taxonomy): domain Bacteria; phylum Bacillota; class Bacilli; order Bacillales; family Bacillaceae; genus Metabacillus. The sequence goes on from JAPSLU010000084.1 coordinate 2,918, forward strand.
CTTTATTTCTTCTTCATTTGAGAATTCAGCGCTATATACGCCACTAATCGATCGAATCATTGCCTGATGGCGTTTTGCTATTTTTTCAATTGCATAAGAAATCTCACCTAAGGTAGCTCGGTGTCTAGCCGCCTCAATTGCTAATTCTAATAAATTTCCTGTTCCATCTGCAGCACATCTTGTTAAAGCCTGAAGTGCTTGATGGACCTGCTCTTCATCTCGATTTGCTTTTAAATGTTTTATTCGCTCAATTTGCTTAGTTCTTACCTCGTTATTGTCAATTGATAAAATATCAATGGGTTCTTCTTGGTCTAATCGAAACTTATTGACACCTATGATCACTTCCTGACCAGAGTCAATTTTTGCCTGTCTCCTTGCAGCCGCTTCCTCAATCTTCATTTTTGGCAAACCTGTTTCTATCGCCTTTGTCATCCCTCCAAGATTCTCAATCTCATCCATATGCACCTTTGCTCTTTCAATTAAAGAGTGGGTGAGAGATTCAATATAATAAGATCCTCCCCATGGATCAATCACGTCACATATGCCTGTTTCATATTGAAGGTAAAGTTGGGTATTTCGAGCAATTCTCGCTGAAAAATCAGTTGGTAATGCAATCGCTTCATCTAGAGCATTTGTATGAAGTGATTGAGTATGTCCCATTGCAGCCGCATGAGCTTCAATACAGGTTCTAACAACATTGTTATATGGATCTTGCTCTGTTAAACTCCAACCTGACGTTTGAGAATGTGTCCGTAGAGCAGATGATTTAGGATTTTTGGGTTGAAACTCCTTAACAATTGATGACCATAAGTACCTTGCTGCTCTCATTTTAGCTACTTCCATAAAGTAATTCATTCCTACAGCCCAAAAAAACGAAAGCCTTGGTGCAAATTGATCGATATTAAGACCTGCCTTCAAACCAGTTCGTATATATTCAAGACCATCTGCCAATGTATAAGCTAGTTCAAGATCTGCAGGTGCTCCTGCCTCTTGCATATGGTAACCTGATATACTGATGCTATTAAATTTCGGCATGTATTTAGCTGTATATTCAAAGATATCACCAATAATTTTCATTGACATTTCTGGCGGATAAATATACGTGTTTCGAACCATATATTCCTTCAAGATATCATTTTGAATTGTACCCGCAAGCTTTTCTTTGGGCACTCCCTGTTCTTCTGCAGATACGATATAAAAGGCCATAATAGGTAAAACTGCACCATTCATTGTCATAGAAACAGACATTTCATCTAAAGGAATCCCATCAAATAGTCGTTTCATATCTAAGATTGAATCGATCGCCACTCCTGCCTTACCAACATCCCCAACAACTCGAGGGTGATCAGAGTCATAACCTCTATGTGTTGCCAAATCAAACGCTACCGATAGCCCCTTTTGCCCCATCTCTAAATTTCTTCGATAAAAAGCATTACTTTCTTCAGCAGTCGAAAAGCCAGCATACTGCCTAATCGTCCATGGTCGATTTACATACATTGTTGCATAAGGCCCTCTTACAAAAGGTTCTAATCCTGGATAAGAACCGAGATGTTCTAATTGATCAAGATCCTGTTTGTGGTAATGTGTTTTTATGCTTATTTGTTCGTTTGTTAAGTAAGTTGAGAAAGCCGTTGTTTGTTGACTTGTTGATCTAACAAATGGTGAGTTTGATATCGTTCGTCTCTTCATGCTCTTTCAACCCCCAAAATACTATGCATGTTCTCCAGAAAGTGATACACGTTCATATTGGTTGTAATTTCTCCATCTAATTGATGCTTCTCAACTGTTTCTTCTTGCCCCCTGCCCATGGTATATATCTTTAACAACGGGTTTTTTAACTTTACCTGCTGAATATAATCCGAATTAATCACATCAAGATCTTTTGATTTACCACAAAAGATAACTGCCTTCAAACCTGACAAAAAATTTGTCTCATTATATGAAACTAGATCAACTTCAACTCCTCCTGCTGAAAGGATTCCACTAATAAAATCAAAACTAGGCTTATAATCTTTTAACTTTCCTAGTGGAATGACACCAACTTTTACAGCTAATCCTTGGCTTTTTGCTTTTTCCGCTTGTAATCGGAGTTGTTCAAAGTGCTCTATTAATCTATGACGATGTATTGGTGTCGCTTGACATTTTTCTTTCTGAAGCCCGTTGTTCACCTTCGGAACCCTTTTTTCTTTTTCAATATATTTTATGGCTTCTTGAAATGAAACCACTCTATCCATTCCACTAGGGTTTGTTTTGACATTTGTGTCATATGTCCTCACAGTGACTGTTTCGTTAGGATTTGCAAAAACGTTTGTGCCTATCATGAACGTTTTTCTAGTATTTACATCTTCTCTTCGCTTTTCTTCCATGATGTTGAGCTCACTTTGTATATTCCCCTGAAGTAATTGGTGTAAAAAGCCCCCTTCTTCATCTAATTGCTTAATTTTCACCCACGCTTCAGTAGCGAGTTGTTCTGTTAAAGTCTCGACATAATAAGAGCCTGCAGAGGGGTCTATGACTCTTGACATTAAGCTTTCTTCCTTTAAAATAAAATGAGTGTTTCTCGCAATTCTTTCCGCAAGTTTACTAGATTGGTTTAAAACGCTATCAAAAGGCAATATTGTTAATTCGTCTACACCAGCAATAACAGCAGATAAACCTTCTGTTGTCGTCCGAAGTAAATTTACATGGATATCAAACGCCGTTTTATTGAATGTTGTCGTAATTGCATGTAAATGTAACTTATGATCTTGTTCATTTCCACCTAACGCATGAATGAGTGATGCCCATAGGTCTCTTGCAGCTCGAAGTTTGGCAATTTCCATAAAAAAACTTGAGCCAACACCAAAAGATAGAGTAATTGAATTGGCTATTTGATCAATAGATAGACCTCTATCAAGAAGTTCATTTATTAGTTCGAGTGTATGAGCGAAAGTAAAAACAAGTTCTTGAAGTGCATTTGCTCCAGCTTCATTATAGATGTTGCCTTTTATTATTAGGCTACGAAGAGTTCCTTTATTTTTATAAGACCATTTAATTGTATCTGCTAAAAAATCTAACTTAGTTGTAAGAGAAATATCATTTTTGCCCTTTACCAAAAGTTGTTCATATGGATCAAAACCTATTGTACCTGTTACCTCTTTAAAATTATGATTCATTTTTTGATCGTAAAAGAAAAACGGTATAAATCCGATATTTTCACCAACATCAACAAAAATAGAATCTTTATCCCATTCCAAAGAGCTATATGCAATTGATAAATCTTCTCTATTAGCTATATTATCAGTAAAAGTTAGATAGAAAGAATCCTGTCCTCTTTCTTTTGCCGCTTTTATTCTTTCATTAATTTCTTTTGGCTTATTAGCCGATATTGCTTGGCAAATCTTCCATTGATTAATTTCCGATTCTTTCCTAATGCTGCCAGATTGACTAGCCTCTGTGTCTATTTCATCATAAAGGGGTTTAATCCCAATCCCCTCATATGACATTTTAGTTAGCGATTCTATAGTGTTATTTTTTAACGCTTTTTCTGCTTCTATTTTCCACATTTTTCTTTTTTCGCTCAATTTAATTGCACTCTGTTCTTCTCCCATTTTGTGCCTCCAATATGGAAGCCCACCCCCTTTGTGAGATCGTACACTTTTATCATTTTATGCAATACTCACTGAAGAAAAGCACATTTATAAGATCATACAAAGAACCAAACGAAAGAATACGCTTACATTCCCTGATTTTATTCTATTATAATTTTTTTTTTACAGCAATGATCTTCGTGATGTTTCATCATAAGATTAAGAGATACAAAAAAAAGCAACCGGATTTCCGATTACTTCTTTTAAAGAAATGAATTAATAAATTTGGGTAGTTTCTTTAGATATTTTTTCAAGAATCTCTTTCACACGAGCTAGAAAACGACCGCATATTAATCCATCTAGAACTCGATGATCTAAAGACATACATAAATTGACCATATCACGCACAGCAATCATTCCATTAATAATAACAGGACGTTTCACAATTGATTCTACCTGAATGATAGCTGCTTGAGGATAGTTAATAATTCCCATTGACTGCACAGATCCAAACGAACCGGTGTTATTAACCGTAAATGTACCACCTTGCATATCAGATGTTGTTAGTTTTCCATTTCTAACTTTGTAGGCTAAGTCTGTGATTTCTCTTGCAATTCCTTTAATTGTCTTTTCATCTGCATTTTTTATCACAGGGACATACAATGAATCTTCTGTTGCTACTGCTATCGATATATTAATATCCTTCTTCTGAATGATCTTATCTCCTGCCCACATGGAGTTAATTTGAGGAAACTCTTTTAATGCTTGAGCAACAGCTTTTACAAAAAAGGCAAAAAAGGTCAAGTTAAACCCTTCGTTTTTCTTGAAATCATCTTTAATAGAATTTCGATATTCAACAAGACTCGTCACATCAACTTCGATCATCATCCAAGCATGCGGGACTTCTTGCTTACTTCTTACCATGTTCGCGGCAATAGCTTTTCTTACACCAGACACTGGTATTTCAATATCTCCAGTTGAAATTGGTGTGAAAGATGTTGCTGGAGCAGAAACTTGTGAAGTATTGTTTTGTGAACGCGACTCTTCTGTATGTTCCTTTTCCGTACCCAACATTGGAATTAAACCACTCTCAACAATTTTCAATAAATCTTTTCTAGTTATTCGCCCACCTGCCCCAGTGCCATTCACATGCTCTAGGTTAATATTATGTTCCTGTGCAATCTTGAGAACAGCAGGTGAATAACGTTTTTTGTTATTACCATTCTCCCCTGTCGGTTCTGTTGTTACATTCTTTTCAAGCTCTGGTACTGACTCTTTTTCACCAACAGATTCAACGGTCGCTACTTCGATTTTACAAATAGCCTCACCTACTGCTAAGGTTTCCCCTTCGTCAGCAATAAGCTCTTTAATGACACCACTAAAAGAAGATGGAACCTCAGCATTCACTTTATCTGTCATGACCTCTGCAAGGGGATCATATTTTTCAACGGTATCACCGACAGAGACAAGCCATTTGCTAATGGTACCTTCTGTAACACTTTCGCCTAACTGGGGCATTTTTATTAGTTCTATAGCCACTTTCAAACCTCCTCGTTTAAAAGGCTTTTTTACTTTAATTTAAAATTCAGCTAATTTTCGTAATGCATCCTCAACTTTATCTGGATTCATCATAAAGAACTTTTCCATCGTTGGAGCATAAGGCATTGCAGGTACATCTGGCCCAGCTAATCTCATAATTGGAGCATCTAAATCAAATAAGCAGTTTTCAGCAATAATTGCCGACACTTCTCCAATAATACTTCCTTCTTTATTGTCTTCAGTAACAAGTAGTACTTTACCTGTTTTGGAAGCAGCCTCAATGATTGCTTCTTTGTCTAATGGGTAAACTGTTCGTAAATCTACTACATGGACAGAGATCCCATCATTAGCTAAGCGCTCAGCAGCTTGAAGAGCAAAATGAACACATAACCCATACGTAATAACTGTTACATCTTCTCCCTCAAGCTTCACATCAGCTTTACCAATTGGTAATACATAATCATCTGTCGGTACTTCACCTTTAATCAAACGATATGCGCGTTTATGTTCAAAAAATAGAACTGGATCTTCGTCACGAATAGCCGCCTTTAGTAATCCTTTTGCATCGTAAGGTGTTGAGGGAATGACTATTTTCAAACCTGGATGACTTGCAAACATTGCTTCTACTGATTGAGAATGATATAAAGCTCCATGTACTCCACCACCGAAAGGTGCTCGAATTGTAATTGGACAGCTCCAATCATTATTAGAACGGTATCGTATTTTTGCGGCTTCAGAAATAATTTGGTTTACAGCAGGCATAATAAAGTCTGCAAACTGCATTTCTGCAATTGGCCTCATTCCATACATAGCCGCCCCAATCCCTACACCTGCAATCGCTGATTCAGCTAAAGGTGTATCGATTACTCGTTCTTCACCAAACTGATCATATAGACCTGCAGTTGCTTTAAAAACTCCACCCTTCAGACCAACATCTTCCCCTAAAACAAATACCTTTTCGTCGCGCTCCATTTCTTCACGCATCGCCATCGTAATGGCATCGATATATGAGATGACAGCCATATTTTCTCCCCCTTACTCAGCATACACATATTTTAATGCGTCATTCGGATCCGCATACGGAGCAGATTCCGCATATTCTGTCGCATCATTGATAATCTTCATAATTCCATCAGTGATTTCTTTTTCTCTTTCATCTGATAAAATTCCGAGTGATTTCAAATAGTGTGTGAACTTTAATACTGGATCATTTTTCTTTGCTTCTACTACTTCTTCTTGCTCTCGATAGCTTCTATCATCATCATCACTAGAATGAGGTGTTAATCGGTATGAGATGGTTTCAATTAATGTTGGACCCTCTCCACGACGTCCTCTATCTGCAGCCTCTTTTACAGCTCGATATACTTCAAGAGGATCATTCCCATCAACTGTTTCTCCCGGCATTCCATAACCAATGGCACGATCAGAAATCTTCTCGCAAGCAACCTGCTTATCATACGGTACTGAAATTGCGTACCTATTGTTTTCACACATAAAAATAACGGGTAATTTGTGTACGGCAGCAAAATTTGCCCCTTCATGAAAATCACCCTGATTTGAAGACCCTTCACCAAAGGTAACAAATGTGACAAGATCCTTCTTTTGCATCCTACCAGCAAGTGCAACCCCTACTGCATGAGGGACTTGGGTTGTAACAGGTGATGAGCCCGTAACAATTCTATTTTTCTTTTGTCCAAAATGGCCTGGCATTTGTCTTCCGCCCGAATTGGGATCCTCTGCTTTTGCAAAGGCTGAAAGCATTAAATCTTTTGCAGTCATACCAAATGTTAAAACAACACCTAAATCTCGATAATAAGGAAGCACATAATCTTCCTTTCGATCTAAGGCAAAAGCCGCTCCAACTTGAGCTGCCTCCTGTCCTTGACAGGAAATAACAAACGGAATTTTACCCGCACGATTTAATAGCCACATCCGTTCGTCAATCTTTCTTGCAAGCAACATCGTTTCATACATGTTCAACACATCTTCATCTGAAAGGTTTAACATTTGATGACGATTCTCTGCCATATTTATACCTCCTAATTAGAAAAGCGCAGCGCCTTGAACTGACCAACAGGCATAAGACGCTCAGGAATAGAAGACGACCTTTGTCTTCCATTCCTGAGTGACTCATGATCCCGATGGTCTAGGCGCTTAAGCTAACCACCAAAACTAAGTACATAATTTTATACTTTCTAATCTTATTAGTAAAGCGCAAGCGCCTTGATGTACACAAACTAAAATTAAAAGTGAATTGCTTTACCATCAACAGCAAGAGCTGCCTCTCCAATTGCTTCTGATAGCGTAGGGTGTGGATGGATCGTGTGAGAAACTTCCCATGGGGTTGCATCAAGAACCTTTGCTAAACCTACTTCAGAAATCATGTCTGTTACATGTGGTCCAATCATATGTGCTCCTAGTAAATCATCTGATTCCATATCAACGATAAGCTTCACAAACCCATCAGTTTCACCATATACTAACGCTTTACCAATAGCTTTAAATGGAAACTTTCCTACCTTTACTTTGTATCCTTTTTCTATTGCTTCCTTCTCTGTAAAACCTACACTCGCCACTTCAGGTGAGCTATATATACACTTAGGAATCAAGGTGACATCCATTGGAATCGGATTTTCTCCTGCTATATGATCTACAGCAATTATTCCTTCATGTGAAGCTACATGCGCTAACTGTAGTCCTCCAATTACGTCTCCAATCGCATAAATGTGGGATTCCTTCGTTTGATAAAACTGATTTGTCTTAATAAAGCCTTTGTCTTTTTGAATATCCGTATTTTCTAGACCTATCCCTTCGGTATTCGGTGTTCTACCCACTGAAACTAGGATTTGTTCTGCAGTAAATTCTTTTTGATCACCCTTATACTCAGCATGAACATTTACACCATTTCCCTTGGTAATCGACTCAGGTAATACCTTTGTACTTGTATAAATTTCTACACCTTTTTTTGTCAGCAAGCGATTCATTTCTTTTGATATATCTTCATCCTCTGTCGGTAAAATGCGATCCGCATACTCTACTACGGTTACATCTACGCCAAAATCTGAAAGCATAGAAGCCCATTCAACTCCGATTACTCCTCCACCAACTATAATGATCGATTTTGGTAAATTCGCTAATTCCAGAGCTTCATCCGAGCTTAGAATATATTGACCATCGATTTCTAAACCAGCTAGACTACTAGGCCTTGAGCCTGTTGCGATAATCACATTCTTTGGAATGAGCATTTCGTTTTCTTCCCCATTGTTCATTTCAACAGAGATGGTACCAGGCATTGGTGAAAAGATAGAAGGACCTAATATTCGTCCATATCCTTCATAAATATCAATTTTCCCTTTTTTCATTAATTGTTGGACACCCTGATGCAATTGATCAACAATTCCTTGTTTCCGTTCCTGTACTTTTACAAAGTTTAGATTTATATCAGTTGTTTCCACCCCATACTCTTCACTTTTTTTCATAGTGGCAAAAACTTCTGCACTTCTTAATAATGCCTTACTCGGGATACATCCTTTATGCAAGCAAGTTCCTCCAAGCTTGTTCTTCTCAACAATTGCAGTTTTTAGACCAAGCTGTGAAGCACGAATAGCTGCTACATAACCACCAGTACCACCACCAAGAATGACCAAATCATATTCAGTAGCCAAATCTACACACTCCTCTATTTCATTTAAGCAATGACGGTTAAAATTCTTAAATTCCTATTTTACCGATGACACCAGAGTTAAGGAAAAACCTACCTTAACCGAAATAAACTAAAACCTGTCATGATTGAAAAACCTTTGAGACCATTCTTTCGTTAGGATAATGTTTGGCTTTTTCTTCATTTCTCAATACTCTTAGTGCACCTTCAGCTAATGCCTGAAGTTCGTTTTCACCCGGAAAAACTAATACATCTGCAATCCAATCAATATAGGAAGAAATTTCCTTCACAAATTTTTTCCCGTAGGCTAAACCCCCAGTTAATACAATTGCATCAACTTTCCCTTTCAATACTGCGCTTGCTGATCCAATCTCCTTCGCAATTTGGTAGGCCATTGCAGAGTATATTAAAGCTGCTTTTTCATTTCCAGATTCGATCATTTTCTCTACCTTCGTCGCATCATTCGTCCCTAAATATCCAACTAACCCACCTTGACCAACTAGCTTTTTCATCATTTCTTCTCGATAAAAATCTCCTGAATAACACATGGAAACAAGGTCACCTGCGGGTACTGTTCCCGCTCTTTCAGGACTAAAAGGCCCATCACCGTGGAGTCCGTTATTCACATCAATCACTCTTCCATTTCTGTGAGCACCAACGGTAATACCCCCACCCATATGAGTAATGATTAAGTTTAGCTCTTCATATTTTCGATTAAGATCTGAAGCAACCCTTCTGGCAACTGCTTTTTGATTTAATGCATGAAAAATACTTCTTCTCTGAATAGAAGGAACACCAGAGATTTTCGCAATTTCCTCCAATTCATCAACAACAACAGGATCAACAATATATGCCGGTATATTTAAAGCACTTGCGATTTCAAATGCAATAATCCCACCTAAATTAGAAGCATGCTGACCAGCATAGCCTTTTCTTAAATCCTCAATCATCTCGTCATTTACCGTATATGTTCCACCCTCAATTGGGCGAAGCAACCCACCTCGGCCACAAACTGCATTCAATTTAGAAATGTTGATCCCTTCTTCATCAAGTGTCTCTAAAATAGTTTTTTTTCTAAATTCATATTGATCAATAATAGTGGGAAAAGTATTCAGTATTTCATTGTCATGTCTTAATGTTTTTTCGAAAATAGAACGTTCATTGTCAAAGACACCAATTTTTGTTGAAGTTGAGCCCGGGTTTATGACCAGAATTCGATATTCATTTGTTTGCAACGTACGATACCTCCGTTGTTGATCAATCTTCTTCGTTTATTTAGAAAAATTATGTAAAAACAAGGAATTCCCCCACAACAAACATGCCTTAAATTCACAAAGCAAATTACTATGTAGTGGAGGCTAATTCCTATGTGCTGTTATTAAGGTCTACGACTCAAAATATGATGACCGTTTTGTAAAAATTGACTTCGGGAATTTCTCATTCTCTCAATTCTTTCTTCAGCCAAACGGTCTGCTGCTTTATAAGTTGGTATCCCATCACGCTTAGCGATTTCGATAACACGAGAGATATTATTGTAAATCGTTTCAACTTTTTTCAGAGCTCTTTCGCTATTGTATCCGTATAGTTCATCAGCAACATTTATCACGCCACCTGCATTAATGACATAGTCCGGTGCATATACAATGCCTCTCTCATGGATAATATCACCATGCTTTGTATCTTTTAACTGATTATTAGCAGCTCCAGCAATAACTTTTGCTTTTAGTTGTGGAATCGTTACATCATTTATCGTTGCTCCTAATGCACACGGTGCATAAATATCACATTCCACCGCATAGATATCATTAGGCTCCACAGCCTTTGCTTGAAAGTCATCCACCGCTCTTCGTACTGCCTCTTGGTTAATATCAGTTACAATTAATTTAGCCCCTTCATCATGAAGGTGTTTACAAAGATTGTAAGCAACATTCCCTACTCCTTGCACCGCTACAACTTTACCTTCAAGCGAGTCTGTACCAAATGCTTCTTTTGCCGCAGCCTTCATGCCTCGATACACACCATAAGCCGTCACCGGTGATGGGTTCCCAGATGAACCAAATGCAGGTGATATTCCTGTAACATAATCTGTTTCCTCGTGTATTAGGTCCATGTCAGCAACCGTAGTACCGACATCCTCAGCTGTAATGTACCGTCCATTTAGACCTTGGATGTAACGCCCAAACGCGCGGAACATCTCCTCATTTTTATCCTTTCGTGGATCACCAATAATAACAGTTTTTCCCCCACCAAGGTTTAATCCAGCAGCAGCATTCTTATATGTCATCCCTCGCGCCAAACGTAGTGCATCCTCAATTGCATCTTCTTCAGAAGCATAGGTCCACATCCGCGTACCACCTAAAGCAGGTCCTAATGTTGTGTCATGAATAGCGATAATTGCTTTTAACCCAGACTGTTTATCTTGGCAAAAAACCAATTGTTCATAATCATATTGCTCCATATATTTGAAAATTTCCATGATGTGTTTCCTCCTATATTTACTTTTCTGATGAACATAAAGCTAAAGCTAATGAGTATAGCTTGCTTTCAGAACTGTCCGAGCGGCTTGTAAGTACAATTGGCGCTTTTGCTCCTGCAATTACTGCCCCAACCTTTGCATTTGCAAAATAAATCAATGATTTATAAAGAACATTTCCTACTTCAATGGTAGGGACAAATAAAATATCAGCATCTCCTGCCACTTCACTAGTTATCCCCTTTTGCTTTGCTGCTAAAAGTGAAACAGCATTGTCAAGAGCTAATGGACCATCAATTTGACAACCTTGAATTTGACCTCTTTTGTTCATCATAGTTAATGCAGCTGCGTCAAGTGTTGCTTTCATAGAAGGGTTTACCACTTCTACAGCTGCTATCGCTGCTATCTTCGGAAAGGAAATTCCAATTCCTCGGGCAACACCAACAGCATTCACAATAATTTGTTCCTTTTGTTGTAAATCAGGCTCAATGTTCATCGCTGCATCCGTAACAAGGATTAATTTTGAATAATTAGGAATGTCAAACACAGCGACATGGGAAAGAACTCTACCTGTTCTTAGCCCATAGTCCTTATTTAAGACAGCCTTTAAAAGAATGGCTGTTGAAACGTGACCTTTCATAAGGACCGAAGCCTCATTTTGATGTACTGCTTTTACAGCAAGCTCTGCAGCTTGTTCCTTTGACCGTGCTTGAATAATTTGAACATTTTCTTTACTTAAACCTTTTTTAATCAATAGCTGTTCAATTTCATCTTTTTGACCAAATAACATAAATTGCGCTAAGTCACGCCGTACAGCCTCTGCTACAGCCTCTATCACCTCATCATCCTCTGCGGATGCAACTGCAACTGTTTTACCTTTTATATTAGCTGCTTTCATGAGCAGATTTTCCAACTTCATTTTCATTCATTTCCTTCCAAGATGGCTACATCCATCTACAGAGCTAGTCAATTTACTCTGTTAGATTTATTGCATCTATTTATTAATCAGCAATAATCGTGCCAAAAGAGCAACTCTTGTCCAATTTTTGCTCATTTAATAATATTTCATTCGTTTTTTCCAAATTTAAGCATTAGTTACGATTATGTATTAAAGGAGCAAGAGAAAGATTTCCTCTTGTCATCCTTCCTTATCATATAACGATCATGCACCTTTTTGCAAACTGTGAATTCTATTGCATGCTATTATTTGCAAGATTATACTTTTCCATTTTATAATAGAGACTTCTTAGAGAAATACCCAACGCCTTAGCAGTTTGCGTCCGGTTGTATTCATGTAACTCCAAAGATCGTTTAATAACATCCGCCTCTACTCGCTCAACTGCTTCAGCAAGTGTTTCCTCATTATTATGGACAAAAGGTGTATCTTCTTGAGCTTTTTTTCCTTGTAAATTCAGTTGAAGCATCGGAATATGTTTTCCATCAATCGTTGTTTCTTGATGTTCCATAAAAATGATTGCTCTTCCTAACACATTTTCAAGCTCCCTCACATTCCCAGGCCAATGATACTGCATGAGTTGATTGATAGCCTGTGAGGTTAAATTTTCAATATTCCTGCCATAGTCTTGATTTAACTTACTAATTAATCGTTCACAAAGAGCTGGGATATCTTCTTTACGGTCCCTTAATGGAGGAATCGAAATTGGGTAACGATTTAGTCGATAATATAAATCTTCTCTAAAACTTCCATCAGCCATAGCTTTTTCAATATTTACATTTGTCGCTGTTATGACCCGGACATTTACAGGAATTGACTTTGTCCCGCCTACGCGGACAAGTTCATTTTCTTGCAACACTCGTAACAGCTTAGCCTGCATATTTGCTGACAACTCACCAATTTCATCTAAGAAGATACTTCCGTTGTTTGCTTCTTCAAAAAACCCCTTTTTCCCACCCCTTTTTGCACCTGAGAAGGCTCCTTCTACATATCCAAAAAGCTCACTTTCAAGGAGGTTTTCAGTGATTGCAGCACAATTAACGCGAATAAATTTATTATATTTCCGATCACTT
>JAPSLU010000085.1:0-9101 GCA_031180405.1 Bacillus sp. (in: firmicutes)
AGATATTTGTGATGTACTTGAAATTAGGAATAGTCATGACGCACTTAATCGATTGGATGACGATGAAAAAACTACCTCGGTAATACCGACCCAGTTTGGCAGTAAAGAAATGAACTTAATTAATGAAGGTGGATTGTACAACCTAATTTTCACATCAAGGAAAGAAGAAGCCAAGGCTTTTAAAAAATGGGTTACTTCTAAAGTTTTACCTACAATTAGGAAAACAGGTGGTTATGTAGCAAATGAGGATATGTTTATAAATACATATCTCTCTCATGCAGATGACCAAACAAAAGCACTATTTAGAGTAACATTGGCATCAGTAAGGAAATTAAATGAAGAAAATGCTATAATGCAACCAAAGGCAGAATATTTTGATGCACTAGTTGACCGGAATCTTTTAACTAATTTTAGGGATTCGGCAAAAGAATTAGAAGTTAAACAACAAGATTTCATTAATTGGCTATTAGATAAAGGTTATGTCTATAGAGATACAAGTAATAAGTTAAAACCTTATTCAAAGTTTGTTCCTGAATTATTTAAACTAAAGGAATTCACCAGAGGAAACAAAGCTGGTGTACAAACAATGATTACTCCAAAAGGAAGAGAAACATTTAGGATATTGATTAAAAAAGCAGTTTCATAAGTCCAAGACCGAAAGCGTGAGGACACTAATTATTTCAGCATTAAATTGCTGTTTGATTAGTGTCCTCTTTATTTTTATACAAAAGAATGTATGAGAAATAAGGAGGAGTTAACATGGAACAGTTATTACCTGAAATCAATCGAGATGAGACGAAAAAAGCAGTGGAAGCTGCATTAGAAAAATACCGTATCTTCAAATTCTCGGTACCAGAAGAAGAGTTGCCTAAACTTACACAAACATTCTCATTCTTACCTCCATCTCAGACAAATCAAAATCACTCCCAAACAGAAAGTATCGCAATAAAGAATGCAGATTATGAAAGAACAAGTAAGCAATTTATTACTAAGGTTCAACGAGCTGTAAATCGTTTATCGTATCTTGAAAGAGCGATCATAATCAAAAGATACATGGAGGATGAAGATACGTTTGATTACAACGTTTATTTAGATTTACACATGAGTGAAAGAAAGTATTATCGCGTAAAGGGTAAGGCGCTTTTAAGGCTTGCTGTAGCATTAAGGATTGAGGTTTATGAAGAACAAGAGGAGGCATGCTAAATGAACTTTGTACAACCTATCAGAGACCCAGAAAAGATTAAACAAATGAAGGAAGTTTTAAGGGACATGAGTGAACGTAATTTCGTTATGTTTACTCTTGGTATTTCCACAGGACTAAGGATATCAGACATTTTGCAATTAAAAAAAGAGGATTTACTTCAATCTCATATCAATATTACAGAAACGAAAACAACGAAGGCAAAGCGAATAAAGATACCTGGTTATATTAAGAAGGATATTATGCCATATGTGAAAAGTTTAAAAGATGGTGATTATCTTATCAAAAGCCGTCAAGGGAAAAACAGACCGATAGATCGTTCTACAGCTTATCGAATATTAAGGAAAGCAGCAAAACAAGTGAAGGTAACAGAAATAGGGACTCATACATTAAGAAAAACCTTCGGTTATCACTTTTATAAAAAAACAAAGAATATTGCATTGCTTCAAGAATTGTTTAATCATTCAGACCAACATATTACATTACGATATATTGGAATCAACCAAGATGCATTAGACGAAGCGATGGACAAGCAAATCTTTTAATTTTTTTCTTATAACTACAACATAAATTGCACTTGCGTGCACTCATTTTATTAATATGTTTTATTGCAGTAATTTCAACGGATTGGCGATTTAGGGGAGTGCAACAGTCTATGTTTTATAGTGTACTCAAGAAATATTAGGAGGAATGTAAAGTGAATATTGAGCAAGCAAGAAATCAAATAAAGGAATTAGAGAAATTCATTAAGATGGTTGAGAACTATAAGGATGATACTTTTGAAAAGAAAGCAATTAAACTATATGTCTTAAAGGAAAATGTGACTGAGGTAGCAAATGAATTAAATGAAAAGGGATATAGGATAGGGAATAGAAAGGTAGCTGGTAAGGATGTCTCCGACATCATAAGAACAAAACCAACAGATGAAATGCACGGATTAGCAAAGAAGATGTTTGGTAAGAATAGAAAAAGAGCAGCTCGAAAATGGTAAGTATAAAGGTGTCATTCCAATTGGAAGAAGGAGTTATTAATCAAAAGTAAGAATACTATAATATGCGCATATAAGTATTAAATACATTGTAAAGGGTGAGTATATATGTGGTGGATCGATTGGGCTAAGTTAATATTGCCATTAATACTAACTGCAATATTAGGAATAATTTTTAATACTAAGTTAGAAAATCATAAGCATATTCTACAAAAAAAAGTTCAGGATTTTAGTTTGTATAATGAAAAGAAACATTTGTGTTATGCGGAATTATATAAACTTATAAAAATAGCAGAGGGTTCTATTATTGGTTTAAGAGGTTTTACTGAGAAACCTAGCTTTGAAGATTATGATAAAGATGATGTTGGTAAGTACTTAGATGAATTAAAAATACCCAAAAAAGTTATTAATCAAGTTGTAGAAATGTGGGATAGTGAAAAAGATAATGCTATTAAAAAAATTAGAGAATATGAAAAATATAGAGATTTAATGGATGCAAAAAACTCATATGCAGAGGCAAGAAATTTCTGGTTAATTAATGAACTATATTTTGATGATGGTATTGATTCAAAGCTAGATGATTATTTTCAAACATTATATAGCTTGTATGTTAACTATGAAATACCGGAGGATGTACCTAGGAAAGTAAATAGTGAACTAAAGACCAAAATTCAAGAAAAGTTTAATGACATAAAACAAAGTATGAAGAAAGAGTTATCTTCTTTTAATGAAAAATAAACAGGCAGACTTTTGGCAGACTTTTGGCACGATATGAACAGAATGTTTTGTTATATTAATGTTAATATGGTAATAACAAAGAGTATTAAAAAGCGTCAATCCAATCGGATGGCGTTTTTTTCATTTCAATTTTAAGTATGTAAAAGCAGCTGATGGCCCAACCGGGAGGGAGTCGTGTCAAAGGGAAAACCTGATAAGTTTTTCTGTCTATGCACCTTCAGCTGTTTTTGTGTGTTTAAAACTAAAGAGGGTGATTGGGATGAAGATAGCTGATCATTTAAATAAAGAGCAAAAGAAGCAGTTAGATAAACTGAAGAAAGAAGAAAAGATTGATTGGAAAGAAATTATGGGAGTGAATCGCGATACTTATAAACGTGTGAATGGAGCTGTGAGAAGAAAGTGAATTTTATTGAACAATTCATACATATGACATGATTCACATGACAGAAGGAGAAAAGTTTATTAACTACTGGTGGTTGTGGCCATCTATTATAGCAATAACCTTTCTTGGTTTGTTTGTGATTCAGAACTTTAAATGGAGGAAATGAAATGGACTGTATTAAGTACGATAAATTAATTGATGTATTAAAAGAATTAGGTATTTTATTAGCAAGTGGAAAACAATTAAAAGAAGTGTTTAAACGTGAATTATATGAAGATGTCTCTGAACAAGTTATAACTGAATTACGAAGAGTTATTGTTTCATTGAATCATTTAGGTTTTAAACCTTTGGATGCTGCAAATATTGTTCTTTTTGGTTTGATGAATACACATGAGAATTACAATCCTTTGTTATTAATTGAATTACCTGATATCGATAGTGTACCAATTGCATCTTATAAGGGTGAAGAGATTAATAAGAAGATTAGAGTTTCATTTGATTATGGTACAGAGTCTGATGAATACCTACAACGTTCATATATTCGAATTGAACATGCAGATCCTGATAGTGACATGGGAAACTTTAAGGTAATACAACATAATTATCCTATTAAAGATTAGGATGTGAAACACTTGGCTGAATATAAAACCCGAGAACAAAAGCGTAAGTTCTATGACAGTGGAGAGTGGAAGCAGCTGCGTGAGAAAGTAAAGCAGCGTGACAACTATGAATGCCAGGAATGTAAACGACAAGGTAGAGTAACCATTGATACCAATGAATACAGTGAGAGTGCAAAGCGTAAGAAGATACAGTTGGTTGTCCATCATATCAAGGAGCTTGAGTATCATCCTGAGTTAGCGCTTGAGATTGATAACCTTGAGACTGTTTGTGTTGATTGCCATAACAAAGAACATGGTCGAGACTTCGGTAAGAAAGAAAACAAATGGGATGATGAGAGGTGGTAATCATGAAGGTTACCAAAGAAAGTATAATGTTTTTAATAGGGTTGGTTGTTGGAATCATCATCGGTTTTGGTCCTGTACTATTTCCACTATAAACATAAAGGAATACCCCCCGGTCAAAAGTTTTGGCCATTTTTTCGTTTCGGGGCACCGGGGAGGGGGCTGTACTGTCATATTTTTTCGAAGACATACGCGCGTCAGGGGGGTGGGTATATGGCTGTCAGTATTCCAAAATTAAAAGAACAGCTGATGAACAGAATTGATGTTAATAATTTAATTCAAGTTGAAAAGGTTGAAAGGTACATTGACCTGGTTAAGGCATTCAGGAAAATAAACCGGACAATAAATAAAGAAGGTGAATCTGTAGTTACACAAAATGGTTCACAGGTTTTCGTGAAGGCCCATCCTCTTATTAGCGAAAGAAATAAAATTAACAGTTCTTTAATTGCGTTAGGGAGAGATTTGGGTTTGGATAATCCTCCTAGATCTGATACTCCTGGTGTAGGATATAACAAAAGTGATTTAGTATGATTCGCCAAAAGTATGTAGAAGAATATATTAATCTTTATCGAACTGGAAAAATTAAGTTCAATAAAGAAAGAGAACTGTTAATTGATTATCTAGAACAATACGTATTAAACAGAGATGATTTGTATTTTGATGATGAAATGATTGAGAACTGTATTAGCTTTGGTGAAAAGTGGTATTTTCCACTACAACCTTTTCAAAAGTTCTTAATTGCTTTCATCTTTTTATTTTTCAAAAAAAATAATCGTGTTTTTTATCGTAAGTTCCTATGGATGCTTGGTCGGGGCGGAGGGAAAAATGGATTAATTTCTGTCATCATCCACTTCTTAATTAGTGAATTACATGGCATTGAAGACTATAACATTTCGGTTGTTGCAAATAGTGAAGAACAAGCGAAAACTTCTCCAGATGAAGTTCATAAGACTGTTAAACGTCATGAGGTATTACAAAAGGCATTTAAGACAACTCTTACACAAACACTTTCGAGAGTGACAGGAAGCATATTAAAATTCAGAACATCTAATGGAGATACAAAAGATGGTCTTCGTGATGGTGCAGTTGTATTCGATGAAATACATCAATATGAGTCTAATAAAGATGTTCGTGTTCATATAAGCGGTCTTGGTAAAAAGCCAAACCCACGTGAGTTTTATATTGGTACAGATGGATATGTTCGTGATGGCTTCCTGGACAAGCAAAAAGAAAAGGCACTGAAGGTATTAAAAGGTGAAGCGAGGGCTAATTCATTATTCCCTTTTATTTGTAAGTTGGATGAAGAAACTGAAATCGATGATACATCGATGTGGGAAAAAGCTAATCCGATGCTTAGCGAACCAAGAAGTGATTATGCTCAAGGACTTTTCGAAACTATTTATGAGGAATATGAGGACCTAGAAGACGATCCTAGTAATCGTGAAGAATTCATGACTAAACGTATGAATCTTCCTATAACAGATTTAGAAAAGTCTGTTGCCAAGTGGGAAGAAATCGAAGCGACAAATCAACCGTTACCTGATTTATTAGATCAAGAATGTATAGGATGTCTTGATTATGCATCTTTGCGAGACTTCGCAGCATGTGGTCTTTTGTTTCGTGATGAAAATGAAAATTACATTTTTAAAACACACTCATTCGCACGAAAGGAATTTGTAGATAAATTCTATAGTTATTCCAAAAAGAACGATACAGAAATTGCCGGGAAAAGAACTTTCGCACCTATTCGTGAGTGGGAACAAAAAGGACTACTGACAGTTGTTGAGGGGGCAACAATCGACCCACATACAATTGTTGAATGGTTCGTAAAGATGCGTGAGCATTATGTAATTAAGAAAATCATTGCTGATAATTTCCGTATGGAGATATTAAAGCCTTTATTTGAGGCAGAAGGATTTGAGGTTGAAGTTATAAAAAATCCTCGAGCGATTCATAGTTTGCTCGCGCCAAGGATTGAAACAGCTTTCGCAAATCATAAAATAATCTTCGGTGATAATCCATTAATGCGTTGGTATACA
Source organism: Bacillus sp. (in: firmicutes) (assembly GCA_031180405.1). Lineage (GTDB taxonomy): Bacteria > Bacillota > Bacilli > Bacillales > Bacillaceae > Metabacillus. Next base: position 6,311 of record JAPSLU010000085.1, read on the forward strand.
AACAATGTACTCGTAGTTATTGATAAACGGGGAAATAAAGAATACCAAAAGAAAGAACCCATTCGTCGTAAAACAGATGGTTTCCAAGCATTCGTTCATGGTATGTATAGAGCCGATGAAATTGCGGTTGGTGGAACATTCGCCTTTGCAAATATAAATTTCTAGGAGGAGGTGAGAAGTTGGGATTATTAGATTTAATATTAAACAGAAAGAGTGCTACTAGTTTAATATTTGATTTCGACATTGTTCAAGATACAACGAATCGATTGCATATGAAAAAGTTAGCTATTGATACGTGTGCTTCTTTCTTGGCTCGAACTATTAGTCAATCTGAATTTAGAATTAAACAAAATGATAAATTTGTAAAAGATGAATTGTATTATCGACTAAATATTCGTCCAAATAAAAATCAAACAGCAAGTACTTTTTGGCAAGAAATAATGTACAAGTTGATCTACGACAATGAAACTCTTGTCATTCAATCAGATGACGATGATTTATTAATTGCTGATGACTTCGAACATAATGAATATGCAGTTTTTGAAGATACCTTTTCGAATGTAACAGTTAAAGATTACACTTTCAAGCGAGTATTCAAGCAAAATGAAGTGTTTCATTTACGGTATAGTAATGAATCGCTTGCACCATTAATTAATAGTTTATTTAAGGATTATGGTGATTTATTTGGTCGTTTGCTAAGTTCGCAAAAGCGTAAGAATCAAATCCGTTCGACTGTTAAGGTAGATGCTGTGACTGCTAAAAATGAAAAAGCTCTAGCAGATTTACAGGAATTTATCAATAAGATGTACAGGGCTATTGAAGGAAAAGACGTTGCGATAATTCCTGAGCAACCAGGATTTGAATACAAAGAACACTACACTGGTAGTGGAAACGGTATTCAATCTGTAGATGAAATCAATAAAGTGACAGGTGGATTCTTTGATCAAGTAGCAACAGCATTAGGTATTCCATTAACACTTATCCGTGGTGATATGGCAGATGTAGAAAAGGTTACGAAAAATTATATGATGTACACAATTAATCCGATCCTTAAGAAAATTAAGGATGAAGGAATGGCTAAATTTTTTGAAAAAGAGGATTTCGTGAATGGTACAAGATTAGAAGTTCGCGCTCCTTCGTATCAAAGTATTTTCGACCTTGCAACATCAATAGATAAGTTACGTTCTTCAGGAGTAGTTAATGGTAATGAAATTCGAACAGAATTAGGCTTAGAAAGTGTGGATGAAGATATTATGAAAAATTATTTCATCACGAAAAATTACCAAGATGGGTCAGATGCAGTTAAAGGGGGTGATACGAGTGAGAAACATGAGTAAAGAAGATTTCTTTAAGATGTTTAAAAATCAGTCTTATGTTGAGCAGTTAAAGGAAATTCCACAAAAATTTAATGTCGTTCACAATGAAGAAACCAAAACAACAAACATTACTATTTACGGTATTATTGGCTATTCTTGGTTTGGAGAAAGCTTTTCTGCAACAGATATTGACAATGCTTTAAATGAAGCTGGGACCAATGATATTGTTATTAATTTAAATAGTCCAGGCGGAGACGCATTTGCAGGGATTGCTATTTACAATCGTTTGAGACGTCATGAAGGCAAAGTGACTGTACATGTAGATGGGTGGGCGTGTTCAGCAGCATCATTATTCCTTGCTGCAGCAGATGAAACAATTATGGGTCTAGGTTCAATGACGATGATCCATCCAGCTTCTTCTGTTGCTTGGGGAACTAAAACGGACATGCGTAAAGAAGCGGACGTTTTGCAAGAACTTGAAGAAGGTATTATTGACATCTATATGACCAAAGCAAACGTCAGCCGTGAAGAAATTCGACAAATGGTCGATGCTGAAACTTGGTTCAGTGCTAAAAGGGCTGTAGAAATTGGATTTGCAAATAAAGCAGAAGGTACAGATAATAATGAACCGAATGAGCCAAACAATATAGTCAATTCCGTATTAGACCATGATCAGAAAATGAACATTATTAATGAGCTGAAAAATACATTAAAACCGAATAATCAACAACAAGAACCATCTCCTACTTCCACAACAACTGTGGTGAGTAAAGGGAATGGTTCTTTTAATTTACTTAAAAAATGGAGGTAACAAACTATGGTCATGAAATTTAAAGGGAAAATGGAAAACTTTGAAACAAAAAAACAAACATACATGAATGTTATGAAAGATGAAAATTCAACTCCTGAACAATTGGAAACAGCATTCAGTGAAATGTTTACTGCACTGCAAACGGATTTAACAGAACAAATTACTAATGAAGCGCGTAATGAAGTTCATGATGCTCAAATTTTAGCTGCTCGTGGTCAAAATGTTTTAACTTCAATTGAGCGTAAATTTTTCAATGAAGTAATTGAATTTGGTGGATTCAATGAAGATTCCATTCTACCTGTAACTACTCAAGAACGTGTATTTGAGGATCTCGTTACAGCTCACCCACTACTTGAAGCGATCGGGTTGCAAGATTTAGGGGCAGTAACAAGATTTATTAAATCAGACCCAACTAAAGCCTATGCTTGGGGAGCATTGTTTGGTGATATCAAAGGACAAGTTAGTGCTGCATTTAGTGAAGAACAAATTAGTCATTTAAAACTAACTGCTTTTGCCGTTATTCCTAAGGATATGTTGGAACTTGGTCCAGAATGGGTTGAACGTTATGTTCGTACTCTTTTAGTTGAATCTTATTCTGTTGGCTTAGAATATGGTTTAGTAAATGGAAGAGGACCAGCTCAAAATGAACCAATTGGTCTAATGA
>JAPSLU010000085.1:9111-16136 GCA_031180405.1 Bacillus sp. (in: firmicutes)
AAAATGTTGATTCTGCTACAGGAGCAGTTACAGATAAAACATCTTCTGGAACATTAACATTTGCTCCTTCTCAATTTGGGGAAGTTGTAGCTGGAGAGTTACATGATGTAATTAAAGCATTGTCAACAGATGCGAAAGGTAAAGCACGTAAAGTGCTCAACAAAGTTGTAATGGTGGTAAATCCAATTGATGCAATTAGTGTACAAGCTAGAAATACTATTCAAACATCAACTGGACAATGGGTAACAGCTTTACCATATAACATAAAAGTAGTTGAATCAGAAGAAATGCCTGAAAAGAAAGCACTATTCTTCGTACAAGGAAAATATCTTGCTGCAGTTGCTGGTGGTTATAAAACAAATAAATTTGATCAAACATTAGCTATTGAGGATGCAATGCTATATACAATCAAGCAATTTGCTAATGGTAAGCCAGAAGATAATAAGACGGCTTTGGTTTATGACTTAGATATTAAATTCTCAACATCAACAACCCCAACTGAACCAGCAACAGAAGAACCAGCTGGCGCATAATGAGGTGATGTGATTGGATATCACACAAGAACTTCTAAAAGAATTTAAGGATCGTATGCACATATCCCACAATAGCGAGGACGACAATTTAAAACGATTGTTGTCCTTTTCTATTAAAGCAATAAAAGCTAGCTGTGGAGACTTTGATATCTATGGTGAGAAGGATACAGACGAAAGGGCGAAGGAGCTTGTTTTTGAAAGGACACGCTATGTATATAATGATACCCTTGAATATTTCGTAGGCAACTTTATAAGTGAGATTACTAGCTTAGGATTATCTTTAATTCCAGAGAGTAGTGAAACAGATGCAACCATTTAAATACAAGCCACCAAGGGTTAATACAGGTGATTTGCGTACTCCTGTTACCTTTTATGAGTTTGCTCCAAATGAAGGTCCTGAACCTGGTGAAGTTGAAAAGAAAGTTTTATACAATGCCTGGGCAAAAATTGATAGTGTTTGGTTAAAAGATTTGGAGACTGCAAAGGCGAATGGAACGTTGACTGATTTGACTATTACAATTCGCGATCCACTTGAGGATTATATTCCTACCAACAAACATTACGTGTCAATTGACCATCCAATGTATCGAGGTAACAAATATAACGTCAAAAGTGTCCAACCAGATTTACAGAATAAAGACTTTATTAACGTTATCGCGGAGCTCAAACAATGAGTGTGAAAATAAGTGGTTTAGAAAAACTCATGAGACAACTTGAAAAGCGATATGGCCAACAAAATATGCAACATATAAGTGACAAGGCATTATTAGCTGGAGCAAGAGTGTTTGTTAAAGAATTAAAAAGTCAATTTGAATCCTTTAAAGATACAGGTGCTTCAATAGATGAAATAACAATATCCGAGCCTATGTGGGTAGGTAATGTCCGTACAGTTAAGGTGCATTGGAGAGGTCCTGATAACCGTTATCGAATTATTCATCTTAACGAATGGGGCACTATCAAAAATCCAAACCCACCAGGTAAAGGAGCAATTGCAAGAGCACTTAAAAATGCAGAAAAGGCATATCGTAATGCTATTAAAAAAGTGATAGAGGAGGGGATATAGGTGGATGTATTAGACTTGGTTTACCAAGCATTGATTGCTGATGAATACATCAAAAATCAGACATTTGGTAGAATCAAATACTACGAATATCCTGAAACAGGAGAAGTCACAGTCCCATTTATTATTATCGATCCTATTGATCCACCTAACCCTTCTGATTTTGCTGATAATAAATGGCTCAAATATGACTGTCACTTGCAAATAGATGTGTGGTCACCTAAACGAGTAACATCGAATACGATTGCAGATAAAATCCGTGATGTAATGTGGGAGCGATTTGGATTTTCTCAAAAACGAGGGCCACAGGAATATGATGATGGCGTTTTTAGAGATGCTCGACGTTACACTGGAACAATATATCGTGATGATTTAGACGGCTTATAAAGCTGTCTTTTTTAATTTATAAATAGGAGTGATTAATTTGGCTGAAAAAAAATACAGAGCTTCAACTGGTGTAGATGAATTTTATTATGGTGTATTAGATGAAACAGGTGCATCTATTATCGTTGGTGATATTGAGCGAATTAAGTTTTTGCAAACACTTAATATTGAAATGCCTCAAGAAGCAGTTCGTGCATACGGTGATAATCAAACTGCTGAAATCGCTGTTTCTTCAGGAAATACTACTGTCACTTCAGCATTCCACAAGTTGCCTGATGAAGACAAGCAAGTTCTGTTCGGTCTTGAAAAAACAACAGCTGGCCTTTATGCTTATGGATCTACTGATACCCCTCCTTATGTTGCGTGCGTTTTTGCTAAAACGTATGAAGATGGCAGCAAGGAATGGGTTGGGTTAACAAAAGGGATATTCATGCGCCCTAACATTAATGGGCAAACAAAACAAGAAGGTGTTGAGTTTTCTTCTGAAGAAGTTACAGCGGAATTTATGGATCGGGAAGTTGCAGGTTTTACAGAAGAAAAATCAGCAGTTTTCGGACGTGATGAAAAAGGAATAACAACTCAACGTGATGCATTGTTTATGGCTGTTTTCGGAAAACCATATCCAACAGAAACAACTACACCGGAAGGAGCATAATATAAATGGCTAGAAAAAGTACAGAAGTAACAGAAGAAAAAATAAATGTCGAACAATTAGAAGCTTCTGAGCAAGTTGAGGAAGGTAAAGACGAACCGCAAAAGAAATTTGTTGTAGTCCATGATTTTAAAGATTTAAAAGATAATAATCATATTTACATTAAAGGTGATCCTTACCCTAGAGCATCGAATCAAAAGGTAAGTGCAGCACGTATTAAGGAATTATCATCAACAAAAAACAAAATGAAAAAAGTATTAATCAAAGAGCAGGTTTAATCCTGCTCTATTTTTATTGTGGAGGGAACATAAATGGCAAACTTAAAAAGAAATATGATTGAGTTAGTGAAAGAAGTTAAAGAAGGTGAGATTGTTACTGAAAAGTATTGGACACCTGTGTTTATGCCTCTTTCTGTAGTCTATAAAGCACTTGATTTGAATGAGGAAATCTATGAATCTGATGAGCTTAAAGAAAATGAAAAAATCGAGAAAATGGTAGACTTTGTTGCTAATGACATCTATAAAGAACAATTTACAAAGGATGAATTAGTAAATGGTTTGCATGCTCCGGATGCGGTAAAAATACTTCGAGAACAAGTACTCTTTGTTACTCGTGGACATCAAAGTGATGAAACAAAAAAGTTCCTGGAGAAGAAAGATTAACGGATGAGGATTTTTCTTTCAAAAAGCAAAAAGAGTATTTAGATAAGCTCATCCTTGATTTTATGAAAAGTAAAGACATAAACGAGATCATGAATATGCCTTATCATTTCGTTTTAGATATCCTTGTCGAAAAAAATAAACCAAAACAAGAGAAATCTCTTATTAAGGCATTTGGCGGTTAAATGATTTCGCACTTTTTTAAGAAAGGAGGGCATATATGGCTGAGAGAATTGAAGGTTTATCCATAGGCCTAGACTTAGATACCCTTAAAGTAGATAGTGGAATGACTGATTTACGATCGAAATTAAGACTTGTAAATAGTGAAATGAAGGCGAATTTATCTGCTTTTGATAAAGGTGATAAATCCCTTGAAAAGTACCAGACCACACTTGCTGGCCTCAACAAGAAAATTGAAGTTCAAAGGGCTATAACCGAAAAAGCTTATACCACCTATCAAAAGATGGTTAAGGAGTATGGAGAAGGCTCAAAAGAAGCTGATAAGGCAGCTAACCACTACAACAATCAATCTGCATCTTTAAACAATCTACAACGAGCCGCAAATCGGACTGAAAATGAACTTAAGGAATTACGTGAGGAACAAAACAAGAGTGAATCTGCTTGGTCTAAGTTAGGACAGACCATAGAAAGTACAGGTACCTCACTAACAGGAATAGGTCAAGGTTTAACTGTTGGACTGACAACTCCACTACTTGGAGCAGGCTTAGCAATTGGAAAGACTGCACTAGACTTCGACAAAGCTTCAGGACAAATTCAGGCAGATTTAGGTATCTCTGAGGAAAGAGCTAAAGAACTTAACGAAGTTGCAAAGGAATTATGGGAAGACGGATTCGGAGATAGCATTGAAGGTGTTTCTACTAAGATAGCTGGTGTCACTCGTAGTTTAGGTGATTTAAGCAAAGTAGACTTATCTTACGTTACCAAAGGATTGGATTTATTCGAGCAAAGAGGATGGGCTGATCAACAAGAAACATTAAGAGCAATTAAGGTATTAGTTGAACAGTTTGGAATGTCAGCATCAGAAGCTATGGACTACTTAACAAAAGGCTTCCAAGAAAACTTAGATTTTAGTGGTGAATTCCTTGATAGTGTTTCTGAATACTCCACTTATTTTGCTGAGTTCGGTTTAACAGCTGATGATATGTTTGCAAAGTTTAAGGCTGGTGCTGAAAGTGGAGCTTTCCAACTTGATAAAGTTGGAGATGCCATGAAGGAATTCTCTTTACGTGCTAAAGATGGTTCTAAGACCAGTGAAGACGCATTTAAGGCTCTAGGATTAAACGCTAAAGAAATGACAAAGCAATTCAATAAAGGCGGTAAGGATGCCAAGAAGGCATTCGAAACAGTTGTAAAAGCCTTAAAAGATACTGATGATGAAACAAAAAGAAATACAGCATCAGTCGGTTTATTCGGTACCCAATATGAAGACCTTGGAGAAAAAGCTTTTGACGCAATGTTACAAGCGAGTAACGGACTTAAAGATGTTGAAGGAGCGAATAAAAGGGCAAGTGATGCACTGCAAGACAACTTTGGTACACGAGCAACGAAAATATGGCGTGATTTTGTTACAGACTTGGAACCTGCAGGAGATATTCTTCTTGATTTAGCTGAGGATATCTTACCAAAAGTAGCAGATACAGTTGATAATGTTACAAGTGCGTTTGCCGAAATGGATCCACAAGCTCAGAAAACAGTTCTTACAATCGGTGGTATTGCTGCGGCTTCAGGTCCTGCACTTATGGCTATTGGAGGAATCTCACAAGGAGTTGTAGTCTTAACAAAGGTTGTAGGACCTTTATTAACTTCAATGGGTGGAGGAAAAGGACTAACAGGTATTTTATCAAGAATTCCAGGTCCGATTGGTATTGCAGCAACAGCATTTGGTGTAGGAACACTAGCGATTAACGGAATAAATGATGCTGTTAAAAAATCACAAGAAGTTAATTTGGAACATGTCAACTCTCTAATTAAGCAACAACAATCTTTAGATACGTTATCAATAAAATACGGAGAGTTGCAAGGTAAAAATAAATTATCTAATGATGAACTGTTACGATTCAGAGACATTCAAAGTGAACTTCAATTAGCCAAATCAGCTTCCGAAATCTCAGCATTAAAAGATGAACAAGCAAAGTTACAGGAAAAATCAGGCCTTACTAATGATGAAATATCTGAAATGCTACGGTTAAATGATGAAATTGTTAAATTAACACCTACTGTTGCTCAGTCATTTTCAGAGCGTGGTAATGCGATCATCAGTAGTAAGGATGCAATTAGTGAGGTGAATCAGGAGTTACAAAAAAGTATTGCTCTTGAGTTAGAAAACCAAAAAATCAAAGCTGTAGCCCAATTAGATGAGAACATTCGAAATCAAATTAAAGCCCAAGAGGAATTAAATAACAAAATAAGAGAAAGAACAGCTGCAGAAAAAGAAGCAGTTGAAATTGAGAAGGAAATTCAAGAGCTCAAGTCAGTTGCTCAACAGCAATATAATGATGGTCAAAAGGCAGCTGCCCAAATGACGCAAGATGAGATTACCCGTCAAGAATTCCTACTTGAGCAGAAAAATAATCAAGTTGAAAAAATAACTGAAGAGGTAACAGAAAAACAAAAAAGCGTTGATAAAACTAATGAAGAAATCAATAAAACTCAACAACTGTTAGGAGAAATGATTAATCTCCAACTTGCTCAAGTAGGTATTAATGAAAAGGGTGCCGAAGGTATTGCTCAACTTGACCAAGCAATATCAAAGGCCGCAAGTCGTCATAAGTATTTAACAATGTTAAGTGAAACACAGGGTGGACTTAACGATAAGCAGAAAGAGGAATTAAAGAATCTAGACCAATCTTTATCTAAGTACAATTCTGCAAAAACTGCAATTCAAGGGATGCAAACAGAGCAAGAAGAGGTTAATCAGAAAATCCGTGAAGGTACCGGTGAAGCATCAAAACTTACAAAAGAAGCCGATAAAGATGTCACTAAAAACGTTAAAGTTGACGATAAAGGTGGAGCGAAAAAGGTTTCAGATGAAGCTAGTAAAAAGGCAACAAAAAATGTAAAAGTCGATGACCACGGTGGTGCAAAGAAAGTTTCTGCAGAAGCTTCAAAAAATGCTAAGAAAAATGTAGATGTTGATGATAAAGGCAAAGCAAAATCCATCCACGATACAGCTTCAAAAGGTGCAACAAAGACAATTACTTTCGGTGCTATAGCGACAGCAGGATTTAAAAGTGCTGTCAAAGCAGTTGAAAAAGCTACAGGTATTAATATTCCCGGCTTTGCAACAGGTACAAAAAATGCTCCTGGAGGATTATCACTTGTAGGTGAAGAAGGACCAGAACTACTTTACTTACCAAGAGGGGCAAAAGTAATTCCAAATGATGATACAGAATCCATATTTAAAAAATGGAAAGTTCCTACTATGAGTGCTATTAACGAGGGTTTTCCAGGATATGCAGTAGGCGGAGTAATAAAACGTGAACAAATTGCCGTCCTTGGTGAAGGAAATAGAGAAGAAGTTGTTATCCCTTTAGAACAACATCGAAATCGTTCTCTAGATTTATTTGCCTATGCAGGTGGTAAATTGGGAGTTTTTGATTATTTAAAAGATTCTTTTAAAGAATTAACTACTCATATTAAAAATGGTTTTAGAACTATCGTTTCATCCATTGATGACCAAAAGAATAGCCTTCTATACAAAATGTATGATTTAATCG
>JAPSLU010000086.1 GCA_031180405.1 Bacillus sp. (in: firmicutes)
AATGTTTAGTTGATTATAATGGTAGTTTAGTTATTTTTAGTGTTTGTTGTTTAAGTTTATGAAGGCACAAGCAACTTAGTAATCTTAAATGCAGTGCTATTAAATTATTAAGGAGAATGTAAATATTATGTATAAATCCAGATAAATTAGACCTCTTGGAAAAAGAGAGAGTTAAATTTCGATAACTTTGATATAATTAAATGATAAAAACATACTAAAAAAGTAAAGTGATAAACGTAAAAAAATAATTTGCATAAAAAAATTTATATTGAAATTTTGTCTATAAATGTATAATTTAAATAGCCAGTTTAGTACGAGAGCTTTTACTACCAAATTTAGTATAACTTTCATTAGATTAGAGTCTTTTGCTTGGGGGATTAAGCAATGCTAAATAAGAAACCAGTCTTAAACTCCTTACTGTTTAAGCTATTCTTGACCGTTATTGTCGTTATTGGTCCATTACTTATCGTTTTAGTTGTCAATCAATTTTATTCGGTATCCGTTATCCGAAATCAAGTAGCCCAATCGAATAAAAATATGCTAGATATATATATGGGAGAAATTGACAGAAACCTAGAGATTGTTGAAAAATACCTCTATCAACTCTCCAGAGATAACAGTGATCTCACTTATATTCAATCAAGAGGGCCTCATGATTTCAATGAGTTTGTTCAGGCAAAGCTTCGTTTAAATAATACCTTACATTCTAATACAGATTTTTATGGAGCTATCGATTCTGTTTTTGTGTACACAAGTACTTATGATGACTTTTTAAATACACAAGCATTCGGAAATAATTTACTAGAAAGAGATACAGCTAAGAATGAAATTTTACAATTTATTAGGGAAAAGCCGGAACCATTACAATATGGTCATTGGATAATACTGGAAGGAAAGGACCGGAATTATCTCTTGTACTATATTGAAACTGAAAATGTATATGTAGGTGCTTGGGTTGATATTGATAAGTTAATCATACCTTTTAAGCATCTTGATTTTGGCGAGACGGGTAGGGCATTAATAGCGAATTCTTTATTTGAACCGTTAACAAGTAAACCGTTCGTAGAAAAGGAAGGGATTGATATTTCATTTAAGGAAAATATGTATGCGGTTTCGGGTGATAACGAACAATTTATTGTAATGAAGGAGCATTCGAATAAAGGTGATTTCTACCTAGTTGCACTAATACCAGAAAGTAAAATTCTAGAACAATTACCATTTCTACAGAAAATATCATCTGTTTTTTTAGTCATTGCCATACTGTTTCTATTATTCTTCATCCTTATCATGAGGAAAATTTTCCTTCAACCAATTACTCAACTAGTGATTGCGATGAAAAAACTACGTAAGGGGAACTTAGATATCAGACTTCCAGAACATCATAACTCTACAGAGTTTGCAGTTATGAATGAAACATTTAACCACATGATATCGGAAATAAAAGATTTGAAAATTAATATTTATGAAGAAAAATTAAATCATCAGCGAGCAGAATTAAAGCATTTACAGCTACAAATTAATCCACACTTTTTTCTTAACTCGTTAAATATTATCTATAATTTAGCAACGGTGAAGGATTATTCGGTTATACAAGAAATGGCAAAATGCTTAGCAAATTATTTCAGGTTTATGTTTAAAAGTAATTCATATTTTGTTAGTTTAAAAGACGAAATTAAGCATACAGATAACTATTTAAAAATTCAGCAGCTACGTTTTCCGGATACGTTTGTTTATTCTATTCAAACTCCGACTGAATTGGCGGAGTGTAAAATACCTCCACTTGTTATCCAAACCTTGGTTGAAAATTCAATTAAGCATGCGTTTACAATGGATGATCCAATCGAAATTTCCGTAGTAGTTGAGCAGGGAGATAAAGAATTCATTAATATAAAAGTGCAAGATACGGGTGAAGGCTTCCCAGAGGATGTGTTAGAAAGTCTTAAAAATGATGAATCATTAACGACTGAGGAAGGCGAACGCATTGGGATATGGAATATAAAAAGAAGGCTCTCATTGTTATATAAAGAAAAAACAAGCATTCATTTTTCAAATGAACATGGTAAAGGTGCAACTATCATGATGAGGCTACCACTCGAAACCATTTCAATAAAGGGGGATCAATAATGATAGAGTTTCAAGTGCTAATTGTCGATGATGAGGTTTACTCAATTAAAGGCGTTCAAGCGGGTGTTGACTGGGAAAAGCTACATATTTCAAATATATTTACTGCTACAAGTATGGCGAAAGCACAAGAAGTCTTTAAGGATAACCATATTGATCTTTTAATATGTGATATTGAAATGCCTAAAGGGTCAGGGCTTGATTTACTTAAGTGGGTTCGAGAACACTCCCCTACAACAGAGACTATCTTTTTAACCTGCCATTCAGATTTTACATATGCTAAAAAGGCGCTTCAATTAAAGAGTTTTAATTACTTATTAAAGCCTGTAGATTATCAGGAGCTTGGAGATGAGATTGGAAAAGCAAAAGAAAAGATTCACAAGGAACAAAAGGAGCGAAAAGTACGTGATTCATACCTCAAATATGAGAAGTCTCACCGTTCTGTCGTTGAAGAGCGTTTTTGGCTAGATTTGATTCATCAAGTAATCCCATCTTCTCTCACCAACATAAACGAGCATCTGAGGAAATTTAATATTTCTTATGTCGAATACAAATCATTTTTACCAATACTTGTTCATGTACAATCTTGGGAGGAAGAGCTTTCTGTAAAGGAAGCAAAAGTGATAGAGTATGCCTTGAAAAATGCCATAGAAGAAGTAATAGTGGGTCTAGATAATGACATTCATGCACCACTTATCTCTTTAAATAGTGGACAAGTATTGATAATACTTTCACAGACGGGAAAGGTAAACAAAAATGATCTCATTGAAAAATGTAATAATTTAATTTTAAATTTTTCAACGTTCTTTTCATGTGAGTTATGTTGTTATATCGGAACACAAGTACAAATTCAAGAAGTAGTAAGTATGGTTGCAAAATTGCTTGAACTAGACCGTAATAATGTAACGAGACATAATCAAACAATTGAATATAGAAAAATAGAAACTGATGAATGCTCATTTGCTCATATGCCAGTGGATGACTGGATCAATTTATTAAGGAAAGGTTCATTTGAACGTTTGGAACAAGAGATTAACTTGTATTTCAGCAGATGGAAAATGGAAAATAGTAAAATAAATGCCCAATCTCTTTATTTATTTTATCAAGATTTCTTGCAAATAATTTTCTATGTGTTAAAGGAAAAAGGGATTCTAGCAAACGAAGTTTTTTCAAATAAGATTCTGATTGAAACACCTGAGAAAATTCTCCGCTCCTTTCACTCACTCCAGGAATGGGTTCTTTATATTGTGGATGTTGTAGCAAATAAAATGCAGTCGCCACAGGATAAGGGATGTGTGGTAGAAAAGGTGAGGCAGTTTATTAACAACAATATTGGTGAAGAACGAATTTCTCGCCAAGACATTGCGAATCATGTCTATTTAAACCCTGATTATTTAACAAGGGTATTCAAAAAACAAACAGGGTTATCTATTTCAGATTACATGCAGCAGCAGCGATTAGAATATGCAAAGAAATTACTTGAAGTAACAGACCTACCAGTAAGTGAAGTTGCACTTAAAGCTGGGTACTCCAATTTCTCTTATTTTTCAACGATATTCAAGAAAATGGAGAAAATATCTCCTGTTGAGTATCGCAAGGAAATGTCGCATTATGAAAAGTCGGAATAGTGAAATTAACTAGTCGTATTTTTAGTAAGTGATAGTTCATTAATCATCCTATAATACAACTAGAAACAGATAATGTAAGCGTTTTAGTGTTAGCGCTTTCAAATTTCTGAAGGTTAGTAATAATAAAGGGGGAAAGATAAAAATGAAGAAAATGATGAAGATGCTAGTGTTTTTGTTGGTGACTGCATTAATAATGGCAGGTTGTTCTTCTAAGGAAGAAAGCAGTACGAGTGAGGATGGATCATATGAAATAGTAATGGCCTACATGAATTTTACAAATATTAATGATCTAGAGTTAGTTCAAGAAGAAATGAATAAAATTTCCAAAGAGAAGATTAATGCAACAGTAAAGCTAGTGCCAATTAGTGCTGGGGCATGGCAAGAACAACAAAACTTATTATTAACAGGTAGTGAAAAATTAGACCTAATTCTTTCATCATCATTTTATGGTTATAATACGAACGCGATTAAAGGGCAATATCTTCCTCTAGATGATTTACTTGAATCACATGGTCAAGGAATTCTGGAAGTTATGCCAGAACATATTTTAGAAGGAAACAAGGTTGATGGAAATATTTATGGTATCCCGAGTGTTCGTGACTGGGCAGCAAGTTATGGGTTCGCGATGAGAAAGGATATTGTTGATAAATATAATATTGATCTTACTCAAATCAAAGAATGGAAAGATTTAGAAGAAGTGTTCGCAATTGTTAAGGAAAATGAACCTACGTTAACACCTGTGGTTAGTACATCCGTTTTACCTGTTGAGGTGATGAATGGTGGGAAATTTGATGAGCTTGGTGACTATCTAGGGGTTATGCGTTTTGATAATCCTGGAAAAGTGGTTAATCTTTTCGAACAGCCTGAATATGTTGAAAATACTAAACTTGTAAGAGATTGGTATCAAAAAGGATATATTTTAAAAGATACAGCAACATCAACAGAAGCATCAGTTAATATCGTTGCTGCTGGAAAAGGATTTGGGTATTTTAACCATATGAAACCAGGGTATGCTGTACAGGAGTCAGCAATTGCTGGTACTGAAATTGTAACTGTAGAACTTACTGAACCTTACACATATACAAACGCATCAACAGGATTTAACTTGTCTATTTCAAAAAACACACGTAATAAAGAAAAAACAATGGAATATCTAAACCTTCTTTACACAGATGCTGATATTATGAACTTACTTGCGAATGGTATTGAAGGTAAGCACTATGAAGTAAATGATGAAGGTACAATTCAATTACCAGAAGGTGTAGAAGAATCTAATTACGTGTTCAACGCTTGGATGATGGGGAATAATGCTTTAACTCATCCGTGGGTAGGAAATCCTGCGAATTATTGGGAAGTTATGGATGAGTTTAACAACTCTACAAATCTATCTCCTGCATTTGGATTTACATTTAACCCAGATCCTGTAAAGACAGAGATTGCAGCTTCGTCAAACGTTATAAACGAGTACCGTAGAGGATTAGAATCAGGTACATTAGATCCAGAAAAGAGTCTCCCTGAATTTAACGAAAAGCTAAAAGCAGCAGGACTTGACAAAATCATGGCTGAAAAACAAAAGCAATTTGATGAGTGGAAATAAAATAAATAATGAAATCAAATAAGGAGAACTAGCAAATGTACTAGTTCTCTTTTTTAAAAAAGGGAAGAAAGTATAAAATTTTATACTTAGTTTTGGTGTCTAGCTCCAGCGCCTATCGCCTATCAAACTTCAGATCATCTCCCTACGATAAGTCAACATCGGTTCGCTTCGCTTACCGTGTTTCCTTTGCCCCACTTTAACGGGCAGTAGAGAAATGCTCAAGAAAAAGTAACATGTGAGTCGACTGCCCGTAAAAGTCCGATAAGTCTTGCTATCCATTAGAATAAAGCCTCTAATGGAAGTCTCGCTTTATCTCAGTCGATGCTCCTCTTAGTTTGTACGGCGATGACCAAGGCGCTTGCGCTTTTCTAAAAAAGGAGGATTGAAATGTCACAAGTATCAGTAAAGCCATTAGAAACTAAGGTGCAAGTAGTACCTAATAAGAAAACAAAAGCGAAAATGAAAAAATTTAAAAGGTATTTACCACTATTTATCATGATGCTACCTGGTCTTATTTATTTATTAATCAATAACTATATGCCTATGGCAGGTCTCGCAATTGCATTCAAAGACATCAACTATGCGGTTGGGATTTTTGCAAGTGATTGGATCGGATTCAAAAACTTTGAATATTTATTTAGTACGAGAGATGCTTATGTTATTACAAGAAATACCATTCTATACAACGGTGGTTTTATTATCTTAAATACGGTCATCGCACTTGCTGTTGCAATAATGTTAAATGAAATTAAAAACAAGTTTTTCAAAAGTTTTTATCAAAGTATTATCCTACTTCCTTTCTTAATTTCAATGGTTATTGTAAGTTACCTAGGTTTATCTTTTTTAAGTGTAGACGTTGGATTCTTTAACAAAACACTATTACCAATGTTAGGGTTAGAAGAGATTGCATGGTATTTTGAGGCGAAATATTGGCCTTATATCTTAACGATTATCAATGTGTGGAAGGGCGTTGGTTTCTTATGTGTCATTTTCTTAGCTTCCATTGTTGGAATTAACCATGAATATTATGAGGCAGCGCAATTAGATGGGGCTTCAAAGTTACAGCAAATTTGGAATATCACAATTCCAAGTATTATGCCTGTGATTGTCATGATGACACTACTTGCGATTGGTCGTATTTTCTACTCTGATTTCGGTTTATTCTATCAAGTGCCGATGAACTCAGGGGCGATTTATGAGACGACAAATGTTATTGACACATATGTATATCGCGGTTTAATGCAGCTAGGTGATATCGGGATGTCAGCAGCAGCTGGTTTGTATCAGTCAATCGTTGGATTTGTCCTTGTCATATTCTCAAACTGGCTCGTTCGTTTACGCAATAAAGATAATGCGTTATTTTAAGATGGAGGTGGCACTAGATGTATAAATCTGATCGAATTACCCAGTGGGTATCACATATATTTCTTATTATTCTAACAATATCGTGTTTAATTCCATTCATTATTTTGATATCTTCTTCACTAACATCTGAAGAATCTCTAATAATTGATGGATATTCATTTATTCCAAAAGAGTTGAGTTTCGCTGCATATGATTATTTATTAAATAACTTTGGAAGTATCGGAAGAGCATATGGTATTACCGTTTTTATCACGGTTGTTGGTACGACTGCTAGCCTAGCAATCACATCATTATTAGCATATGCCATTTCTAGACGTGATTTGCCATATCGAAACCTATTTGCATTTATCGTGTTCTTTACACTGTTATTTAACGGTGGATTAGTACCGACATATCTTGTTTATACCGAAATATTCCATATGAAGAATACGATTTGGGCATTAATTATCCCAGGATTATTAATGAATGGTTTTAACGTATTATTAATGAGAACATTCTTTATAACATCTATACCTGAACCTGTTATTGAGTCAGCTAGAATAGATGGAGCAGGTGAATTCAGAACATTCTTCTCTATCGTTCTTCCTTTGTCACTACCAATTTTAGCTACGATTGGATTATTGCAAACAATTAACTACTGGAATGACTGGTTCAACGGATTAGTTTATATTACGGATCCTTCACTATTTAGTATTCAAAACCTATTAAATAGAATGCTCCAGGATATTCAGTTCTTATCCTCAAGTGGTAGTAACTTTGGTAGTAACGCAAGCTCAACATCCGCTTCAATTCCTACAACTGCTGTTCAAATGGCAATCGCTGTTATTGGAGTGTTGCCGATTCTAGTTGCATATCCATTCTTCCAAAAGTATTTGGTAAAGGGGATTGCGATTGGGGCAGTAAAAGGGTAAGTAAGGCATACTTGTACATTAGGGGACCTTCGCAGACATTGCTAGGTTCCTTGTTTTATCTAGTTCTGTACAACAGGAACCAATTGATAGAATAGAACGTAAGGAGGAGCAACAATGGAAGGCTTAATGAAAGGGTTTTATACATTTTCCTTATGGGTTACAAGGTTAGCTTACGTAAATATACTTTGGATTTTGTTTACTATAGTAGGATTAGTTATATTAGGTTTTTATCCTGCCACTACTGCTATGTTTGCCGTTATCCGTAAATGGGTATTGGGCGACCCTGAAATCCCCGTCTTTAAAACCTTTTGGTCAAATTATAAAAAGGAATTTGTAAAAAGTAATATCCTAGGTTTATTTATTACTATTTTTGCTTTTATTATGTATTCCAGCATGAACATCATCAGTTCCTTAACAATTCCTTCCTTAAAGATCTTGTATATACCTAATGGACTAGTAACACTTTTATTTTTATTAACTGTACTATATATTTTTCCAGTTTTTGCTCACTATGATGTGAAGTTAACGAAAGTTGCTAAAAATGCATTTATTATTATGACAATTAATCCATTAGCCACTTTTTGTATGGTCGTTTTAACTGGATTTTTAGTTTACATTATCTATAAATTTCCTGGATTAATCCCATTCTTTAGTGGCAGTGTCATTGCATTCTTGCTTATGTTTCTAAGCAACTATGCTTTTAACCGAGCTTCTAAGATAGTTGAAATGAAATGTAGAGTTGGACCTGTGCTAGAGAAGAAGCCTAACATGGAAAGTTTCGAAATAGGTTGATTGATTTGTTGAAATTTTTTGTGAAGCGTAATTAACTTAGGTATTCAGACTAAGCAAAATGAATGAATACATTTATAAATGGAGGAGATTTATGTGCGGAAATACAATAGTAGTGCAATTGATGTATTACAAAATAATACGTCCGTTATCGTTAATAATGGTGTCAAAATTATCTTAAAGCCAAGCCCAGGAGAAACTAGACCAGGTTACTTAGATCCAATGGAAGTAAGTTTGATACCAAAGGAAAGTCAATGGACTGAGCTAGCTAATGAATCCACGGCACCTCCTCCACAGGAAGTCTTATTACCAATACTAAGAGATGCGATGGGATTTCCTAATTATAATCTAAACACTGTTGAGATTCATACGAAGTATGAAGAAATTACTAGTAGTGGAAATAAGGTTGGATTGTGGCGTTATTATCCAAGAAAGTCTGAAAAGAACAGGAAACGTCCAGCGTTAATATTTTTCCATGGTGGAGGTTGGATTGGCGGAAGTGTCTATGTTGTAGAGAATTTCTGTAAATTAATTGCCGAGCTTGCGGATGCTGTTGTGTTTAATGTTGACTATTCATTAGCTCCGGAAAAGCCATTTCCAAATGGATTTAATGATAATTATTGTGCGGTTAAACACATATATGACAATTCAGAAGTATATGGAATTGACTCAGAAAAAATCTGTGTTGGCGGAGATAGCGCAGGTGGAAACTATGCGGCGGCAGTTAGTTTAAAAGCAAGGGATGAAGGGACACCAAATATAGCTATGCAAGTGTTAATTTACCCTTGTGTGATTATGAATGGTGCAAATGTTGAGGGATATGAGTGGAGTGAGGACATGTTTGAAATGTCCGAAGAGCAGAAGGATATCATTAAAAACTTCCTTTCGCTTGGCAGACCGTCTGATGAAGAAGGCTTGTTCGAGCGTGCATATGTACCAAATAAAGACGATATTTATCATCCATATGTGAGTCCGGCGCTAGCTGAAACTCATAAAGGTCTCCCTAAAGCTATTCTGGTTGGAGCAGAGTTTGATGGATTACGTGTGCAAACAGAATTTTATGCGAAGCTACTTAATGAGGCTGGTGTGGATACCACTTGTTATCGGTATAAAGGTGAAACACATGCATTTATTGATAAATTAGGATATGTTGCCCAAGCTGAAGACTTGTGTATTGAAATTGCAAATGCCATGAAAAAACTATAGTAGTAGAATCATTTAATTAATGAAGGAGGAGAAATAAAATGTTCATCAAGTATGTGAAAAATGAAGGAGGTCCTACTTTAGGATACTCTAGTAAATCAGGTGTCCAGATTCTTCATGTCGATGGAAAAGCATTTAAAGATTTAAATAAAGACGGCAAAATAGACAAATATGAAGATTGGCGATTATCTCCTGAAGAACGTGCAAAAGATTTGGCTTCAAAAATGTCAGTTGCCCAAATTGCGGGATTAATGCTTTATAGTCGACATCAATCAATTCCAGCAGGCCAAGGCCCATTCCCAGGTACATATGGTGGTAATCTATTTTTTGAAAGCGCTGCAAGCTCAAGTGATTTAACAGATCAACAAAAGGAATTTCTTACAAATGATGATTTAAGACATGTATTAATTACGACAGTTGAAAGTCCTGAAGTTGCTGCACAATGGAACAATAATGCTCAAGAATTAGTTGAGGGAATTGGGTTAGGTATTCCGATGAACACTAGCTCTGATCCGCGTCACGCTTCTGTTGCAAGCACGGAGTACAATGCAGGTGCAGGCGGCAAGATTTCAATGTGGCCAGAGACTCTAGGTCTTGCAGCCACCTTTGATCCTGAAGTAACAGAAGAGTTTGGCAAAATTGCTTCAAAGGAATACAGAGCACTTGGAATTACGACAGCCTTATCGCCACAAATTGATATTGCAACAGATCCACGTTGGTCACGATTTAGCGGTACATTTGGTGAAGATCCGATTCTTTCAGCTGATCTAGCAAAAGCATATGTAGATGGTTTTCAAACAACAGATGAAACAAATGATGGATGGGGAAAAGAAAGTGTTAATGCAATGGTCAAGCATTGGCCAGGTGGTGGCTCAGGAGAAGGTGGGAGAGACGCACACTGGGGTTACGGAAAGTATGCAGTATACCCTGGAAACAATTTTGCAGACCATCTACTGCCGTTTACAGAAGGAGCTTTTAAACTCGCCGGAAAGACAGGAAAAGCTTCTGCAGTTATGCCATATTACACGATTTCAGCTGATCAAGACGATATGAACGGTGAAAATGTAGGGAATTCGTATAACAAAAATCTCATTTCAGACCTTCTAAGAGACAAGTATGGGTATGATGGTGTCGTTTGTACAGACTGGCTAATTACCGGAGATGAACCAGCTGCAGTTGATATTTTTGCAGGTAAACCATGGGGTGTAGAACACTTGACAATTGCTGAACGCCATTATAAAGCTTTGATGGCAGGAGTTGACCAGTTTGGTGGAAATAATGAAGCCGCTCCAATTATTGAAGCATATGAAATGGGAGTAAAAGAACATGGTGAAGAATTTATGCGTAAGCGCTTTGATACATCAGCTGTTCGCCTATTATTAAATAGTTTCCGTCTAGGTCTATTTGAAAATCCATATCTGGAAATAGAAGAAAGTGTGAATACAGTTGGAAATCCAAAGTTTATGGAGAGAGGCTACCACGCGCAATTAAAGTCAATTGTTATGTTGAAAAATAAAAATCAACTTCTGCCTTTAGTAAAGGGGAAGACTGTTTATATACCAAAACGGTATTTAGCTTCTGGGAAAAACTGGTTTGGTATAGAAATACCTGAAAAGTATGAATACCCATTTAACCTAGATGTGGTAAAGAAATATTTCAATGTGACAGATAAACCTGATGAGGCAGATTTTGCGTTAGTTGGTATATCAAGTCCAGAGGGTGAGGGCTTTAGTAGAGAAGATGTGGAAAACGGTGGAACAGGATATGTTCCGATTAGCTTACAGTATGGAACATATACGGCAAATTATGCTCGTGAAAAAAGTATTACGGGCGATGTGAGAGACGTATTAGATCGTACTTACAAAGGGAAATCCTTTACCCCTCGAAATACAACTGATCTTGAGTTGGTACAAAAGACACAAGAAGAGATGAAGGGTAAACCTGTTATTGTGTCTCTACTTTTATCGAAACCTACTATAGTTGAAGAATTTGAAAGTAATATCGATGGTCTCCTCTTAAACTTTGGCGTGCAGGACCAAGCCCTACTTGATATTTTAACAGGAGTTACTGAACCTTCAGGACTTCTTCCAATGCAGATGCCAGCAAATATGAAGACAGTTGAAGAACAATTCGAAGATGTACCACATGACATGATATGTCATGTAGACACAGAAGGAAATGAATATGATTTTGCTTTTGGGCTCAATTGGAAAGGTGTCATTCAAGATGAACGAACAAAAAAATACAAAAAGAATCATAAAGTAACAAACTAAACTTTTAAGGTTATGGTGATTCTTTAGGAGAATTCAGTTTTTGAGAAAGAAGAACTGGTGAAGGAATACAGAATGTATGGAGGGAAAAGCGTGGAAATTACACAGTTACGAACCAACCAAATAACAAATCCATTAGGTTTTGAATTCGAACGATTAATTTTATCATGGGTGACAGAAGCTGGTAATAGTCAATCTGTTTCACAGAAAGCAGCGCAAGTAGAAGTCAGCTTAGAATCTGATTTTTCAAGCGTCCTTTTTGATAGTGGAGTTCAAGAGGAGATTAATAGTTTAGGATATTCACTTGATCTAGAATTAAGACCTCGTACACGTTATTTCTGGCGTGTAACAGTTTTGGGGGATGCTGGTGACAGTGTTACTAGTGATACAGCGTGGTTTGAAACAGCAAAAATGGATGAAAAATGGCAAGGGAAATGGATTGCGCCTGACCTTGATAAAGAAATCCACCCCCTAATTAGAAAAGAATTTACGTTACCATCAGATGTCGTTTCCGCTAGAGTTTATCTATCTGGATTAGGAATCTATGATTTACATATGAATGGTAAGCGTGTAAGTGACGAGTATTTTGCACCAGGGTTTAATGCTTATGATCACTGGATACAGTATCAAACGTATGATGTAACGGACTTAGTATCGGCAGGTAGTAATGCCATCGGGATTATGCTTGGCAATGGTTGGTATAAGGGTCGTTTTGGATTTGATGGTGGTTACCATGAATTGTATGGGAGCGAGTTTGCAGTAATTGGAGAGATTGTTGCAACTCTTGAAGACGGATCAACAGTTGTGATTGGTACTGATGAGAATTGGAAGTGCACATCATCACCAATCACTTATAGTGGAATCTATGATGGAGAAATTTATGATGCCAATCTTGAAATTCCAAATTGGACAAATGCAAAAATTGATGATTATAGCTGGAAAGGAGTTACTCTTACAGAAGTTAAAACTGATAAGTTCCAAGCAAGACTAAGCTTACCTGTAAAGATTAAAGAAGTTCGAAAACCAGTTGAAATTATGACCACTCCTGCGGGGGAAACTGTACTTGATATGGGGCAGATCATGACTGGTTGGGTTTCCTTTAAAACAAATGCTCCTAAAGGGACAACATTACAGCTTCAATACGGTGAAATACTACAAAATGGTTGTTTTTACAGAGATAATTTACGTACGGCAAAGGCGGAGTATACGTACATATCAGATGGAAGTGACAGAGAGGTTCAGCCATATTTCACGTTTTATGGATTCCGCTATGTGAAGTTAACTGGATTTAATGGAGCAATAAATCTCGAGGACTTTACAGGATGTGTCATCTACAGTGATATTGAACAAACTGGTCATATCGAAACATCAAACCCATTAGTAAACCAATTATTTTTAAATGCATTATGGGGTCAAAAAGGAAACTTTCTTGATGTACCAACAGATTGTCCACAACGAGATGAAAGAATGGGCTGGACAGGGGATGCACAAGTATTTGCTTCAACAGCTTGCTACAATATGTATTCTCCAGCATTCTATCATAAGTTTATGTTTGATTTACGGGAAGAGCAGAAGCGACTTGGAGGATCCGTACCATTTATCGTACCGCAAATCAAACCGAAAGATGACCCCGGTTTTGTTACAGGACATGGTTCCGCAGCGTGGAGTGATGCGGCAACAGTGATTCCATGGGTGCTTTATATGCATTATGGAGACAAGGAATTGCTTGCCCTGCAATTTGATACAATGAAGGACTGGGTAGACTATATCAAAAATATTGATGAGGAAAATGGTGGAAAGAGATTATGGCAGGTTGGCTTCCACTTTGGTGACTGGTTAGCACTTGATGGTCCTGATCCATTAAGCCCAATGGGGGGAACGGATGCCCACTATATTGCTTCAGCCTATTATTGCTACTCCGCACAGTTAGTAGCAAAAGCAGCGTCTGTTTTAGGTAAAACAGACGTAGCAGAAGAATACACGACACTGGCTAATGAGATAAAAGAGGCAATGAAAAATGAGTATTTTTCTCCAAATGGAAGAATCACAATTCATACTCAAACAGCCATGATCGTTGCACTTTACATGGATCTTATTCCGGACAAATTCCGTGAACGTGTAATAAATGATTTAAAAGCAAAATTACGTGCAGATAAAATGCATCTAAAAACAGGATTTGTCGGAACACCATATTTCTGCCATGTGTTATCAGAAAACGGTGCAAATGAAGATGCTTATACTCTACTATTAAATGAGGATTTCCCAAGCTGGTTATATGCAGTTAAATTAGGGGCAACAACCATTTGGGAGCGATGGAATTCCGTACTACCAGATGGAAGTATTAGTGATACTGGAATGAACTCATTGAATCATTACGCATATGGCTCAATCGCAGAGTGGATGTATACGCAAATGTGCGGAATTAATCCGGTAGAGAATGCGCCAGGATATCGCAAAATTGTGTTCAGTCCGAAACCATATGGTAAATTATCATATGCAAAGGCAACGTTACATTCAGCGAGCGGCTTAATTGAGAGTGGCTGGGAAATTCATGAAAACGGAAAATTATCACTTGATTTTAACGTTCCATTCAATTCTACAGCAGAATTTATCTTACCAGATGCGTTAGTAGAAAACGTAGTAATAAATGGTGTGCAATTGGTAGCAAGTACAATTAGAGCTGTACAAGAAGGTGCTCAAGTAAAAGGTGAGTTACTTGCTGGTACGTATCACATAGAATACATTCCTACGAAAGATTATATCTTGAAATATAGTTCAAACAATAGCATAAGAGAGTTATTAAGCAACGTGGAAACTGAAGAAATCCTAACAGAACTCCTACCAGAAGTGATTTCGAACAAAATCATTCTTCACCGATTCTCCGAGAATTCATTGAGGGAATTGAGTCATTCACCATTGGGTGCAAAAGTAGTAACACCTGAACAGCTAGAACAACTGGATGAGAAGCTCTCACTCGTTTCTGTATAAACAAGTGAGAGCTAAGGGATTATATACTCCTTAGCATTCTCTAAAATTACTAAATTGTTTAAGAATTCTTTAAAGTTGTTAGAACAATTGAAATGAACCGATTTATGGATATCCAATGATGTTGGTAGATTTACAAGTTGATCATTCAAAGGATTGTACAAATTTAATAAACTTATTCGATAAGTTCCAAAAGTAATTCTCTAGTGTTTCATTTTGGGCTACTTTAAATCCAGATACAAAAGGAGAAATTAAAATGAATCTTCCGTACACGACTGTTACCGAAGTTACTGACTATGGCCCGTATGTAACAAAAATCATTCTTCCCCTACCTGAAACGGTTAAATCAGAGGTGTTATCGAAAGATACTTTCAACGTTTATGTGGAACGTCGAAATAAAAAAAATGGTGAAGTTCTTAGATTAAGAAAAGACTTTATTTCGGAAGAACTCTATTTATCTAAAGGATATTGTCGAGTGACAAACGCATATCCATCAGACGATGAAGGTAATGAAGCAGCAATAGGCAGTTACGCAACGCTAGAACTTGAGTGTGAGGCAATCTACCGTTTAAATTCTGAAACTGCTCTTCTAGAACATCATAATGTGTATGTATTTTGTGATTTTCGCATAACACAGGTAAAAGAAATACAAACTGAAAATGAGACCATTTCCGGGCTTGTGTATGACCATTTTAGCGGTGGTAAAATGGACCAAGTCAGAGGCTGGATAAACAGTAAGTCATCTTATGCTGAAATGCCCCTGCGTTTCGGTTATTATTCACCAAACAAGAGTAGAGAAAAACGTCCTTTAATCATTTGGTTGCATGGTGGAGGTGAAGGTGGATATGATACTTCAATTGCTTATACCGGAAATAATGTTGTAAATCTGTCAAGTGAAAAAGTGCAGAGAATATTCGGAGGAGCGTATGTTCTTGCTCCACAAGTACCTACATTGTGGATGGATGATGGCTCTGGAGAGTTTACTTGGAGCGGTAAATCAAAGTACGTTACGGCATTGAAGGCGCTTGTTGATGAGTTTATTGATGTTCACACAAACATAGATGTTAATCGTGTTTACATCGGTGGCTGTTCAAATGGCGGCTTCATGACGATGCGGATGATTATTGATTACCCCGGCTTCTTCGCTGCAGCATTCCCTGTATGCGAGGCCCTCTTGGACAACGTAATCACTGATCAGCAAATTGAAGATATTAAGACTACGCCTATTTGGTTTACGCATGCAAAAAATGAC
>JAPSLU010000087.1 GCA_031180405.1 Bacillus sp. (in: firmicutes)
GCATAACCACTTGTTCCAAGACTAACCAGCAAGCCTAATAAAATTTCACCTGCAAAGATATTCCCGTAAAGACGAAGACCAAGCGTTAATGTGTTCGCAAATTCCTCAATAATCTTGAGCGGAAACATAAATGGCATCGGCTTTAAGAAGTCTTTACCATATTCAGATGCACCTTTCATCTTAATTCCATAGTAGTGTGTTAATGCTACTACAAGAATGGCAAGTGTTAAGGTAATGGCAGGATCTGCAGTTGGAGATTTCCACCATAAATCATGACCCACTACAATTGCGAAAGGTAATCCTAGCATATTTGCTACGAATACATACATTAAGAGTGTAATTCCTAGCGTTAAGAAACGTCCACCAGTTTGCCAGTCCATCGTGCTGCCGATAATACCTTTTACAAAATCGACAACCCACTCAATGAAATTTTGCATACCTGTTGGTTTCATCGCCAATTTGCGTGTTGCCGCAAACGCGATTAGAAAAACGATTAAACTAGCAATCGTAATCATTAATACATTTGATAAATTAAAATTGAGACCTAAAAACGGTACCACAGGAGCTTCGTGACCCAATAGATTCACCTCTCTTCCCAGCTAAGCGCGTGAATGTTGAAAAAAATAATCTATCATAATAACGATGTACATCGTCATTAATCCACAAGTAACACTAATTAAATCAAAATACTCTGGAAACTTCAGTGCGAAAAATACAGCGACACCAGCTGCTGCCATTCTTGACGTTGTTCCTAAGGAACCAGATTTCCGCCCCTCTTCTAATGCGCGTCCGAACTGCTTGTGCTTTCTGACCATTATCCACAAATTGTACAATGTAATACTTGTCCCAAGAAGTAAACCAAGAAAGATTGACTGATACTCCGTAAATCCCCACCCTATTACATATAGAGCAAGCAGATAAAATATGTATTTGCGATATCTTTGAAACATCAGTTGCATATCTGACATGAATAGTTATTCTCCTGAGAAATAGTGGTGGACTAATTTGAGCATGGCGTAAACTCCGGCTGCTAGTCCTAGCAGAAGGCCTAAAATTAAAAACAGTGGCTCTGTTTTTAAATATCCATCAATCCATTTCCCACAAAAAATGCCTATTAAAATAGAGCCAACTAATTGGGAAAGGATAGCTGACATGAGGCCCATCGCATGAAGTGGATGGCGTTTTCTTTGTCGCATTTTATAAATCCTTTACTTGTAGATTTATAACGGAATAAGGGGGTAAAACACGGGATTTGACTGATATTGTAAACCTTATCATTATACCCTTGTATAGCATACAATAGCGAAAATATGATGTCAATCTGTTTAAAGTTAAAATGTTCACAATATAATTAAATCCTCACAATTCGTTCACATTTAACCGCTTACTACCTCTTGACTTGTTAAATAGGATTAATTATTCACCTAGTAAAATATCCGTTTCCAGTTGGTCTTCCTGACCACTTTTATTCGCAAAAATAATTGCTTTATAGTTCCCCAATGGGATTTTTATTTCATCCAGCTTCACTTCTCCCTCAATTAACCCCCTCGGTGCATCATGCAACCAATCCAAAAAGCCCACAAATGCTAACGTATCAGCATCATACAAGGCAATTCCCGCCTCATCCGCCCCACCTGGTAAATACATTTGATATTTATAAGCACCTGGTTCATCACTGTACGTAAACTCAAACCCCATGATTCTTGGATAATTTGGTTCATCCACAACATAAACATATGGGACTTCAATGATATTCTCACCCTGATCTATCGATAGCCATCCTTGGTGAATGCCTCGTTTTATGCTTTTTGGAGTAATATCAACACCAATATCAACCTGTCTTTTTTCACCTGGATTTACAACAACCTTTTTCGGTAGCTCCCAACTGATTCCAGTTTTATTTTTAGGGATATGAAAGGAGATTGTTTTTTCCACGTCTGACTGATTATCTATTATGATCGTTTTTGTTTTCTTTGTTCTAGGTTTGTTTGTATCAAACTGTCCAAAGGTTATGGAGCCCGGATAAATTAACACCTCGGTCTCAATAGCTTTTATCACATCCAACCTTCCTGCACCCTGTTCATTCGGAGTTAATTTATTATTTTGGTGATCAACCAGTTTTGTAGCGGTATTCATTAATGAAGCTTTTATTTGTTCAGGTGTCCAGCTTGGGTGTGCTTGCTTGATTAACGCACACGCACCGGCAACATGTGGTGCCGCCATACTTGTTCCATGCAGTGATAAATAACCATCTGGAACTGTACTATCAATACCAACACCTGGTGCAACGATATCTGGTTTTATAGCCCAAGTATTTGTTACTGGTCCTCTTGAACTGAAATCAGCTAGTTCATCTTCCTCTATTCGATACTCTGTTCTGACAGTTGGGTTTTGTTTAAGTAATTTCTTAATTGAGAGACCATCTTCCCTCGAGATAGAAGCAACAGCAATATCCAATGGAATTTCTAAGGAACCTGCAAAATTCCCTTTCACGTTATTATAAATAATGACCGCTTTAGCCCCATGTTTTTTGGAATTAAGGACTTTTTCTGTGAATGGAATTTTCCCTCTTTCAATTAGAGCTATCTTTCCTTTTACAGACTCAGTGACTTCTTCTTTTTGACCTAATCCTACATATTGTATTTCATCTAAGCTTCTTGTTTCCCAAGCCTTTGCACCTTGTAACGTGTGTATAGGAATTTCTTTTTTTATCCCTGCAATATGCAAATAGGGCATATGAATGGGTGGTGAAGATGCTCCGACTGAGATCGCCTCAGAGGAGGTTCCCGGAGAGCCAACCGACCATAAATTAGGACCTGAATTACCCGAGGAAGTTACAGCAACAATTCCTAATTCGACAGCACGATCCAATGCTAGACTTGTTGGCCAATCTGGACCATTCACATTATTTCCTAAAGATAAATTGATAATATCAACCTTATCTTTTATCGCCCTATCAATTGCTGCAATGACTTGATCTGATGTTCCCATCCCACCAGGACCTAATGCTCGATAAGCTATAATGTCAGCCTCTGGGGCCATGCCTCTCAATTTTCCATTCGCAGCAATAATCCCCGCAACATGTGTACCATGTATCGTTCCTTCTCCACCTTTACCTGACGTCTCCATCGGGTCATCGTCTCCATCGATGACGTCGTAGCCTCCGAAATAATTACGTCTTAAATCGGGATGTTCGTAATCAATGCCAGTATCAATAACTGCAACCTTAATTCCTTCACCTGTTAAGCGATGATCCCCTGCATCAAATAAACCTCTTACCTCTTCTCCGCCGATAAACGGAACACTCTCATTAATTTGCGAGGCATAGGAGACAATCGGACTTGAATGAATAACAGCCTGATCCCCTTTTAATTTATCTAAATCTTTTGCTGAACCTTCTATAGAAAAACCATAAAAAACATGTTGATAGGTTTGATGAATCTTTACATTTGGAAAAGCAAATAATTTCTCTTTCATTTTCTCGTATTCTTCTTCTTTTACAATGAGCATAATTTTTTGCATTTCATTTACATTCTTTTCCGGGAGTGGCGGTCGATTTGGGTATATTACACCTTGGACGATCGGGCAAAAAAGGAAATTGATAAATAGTAGGATACAAACTAGCCTTTTAGTTCCCATCTTGATTCACCTCTCTTGCTAGTTTGTTCCTATCCATAAAAAACATGTAAATTAGCAAATAAAAAGAGGACAGCTCCCGTTGAGTCATCCTCTCTCCATAATTATTTTGTTCCGTACAATCTGTCACCAGCATCTCCCAATCCAGGGACTATATAGCCGTGATCATTTAATTTTTCATCTAGTGCAGCAATGTAAATATCGACATCTGGATGTGCTTCCTTCACAATTTCCACACCTTCTGGAGCAGCGATTAAACACATGAATTTTATATTTTTTGCACCGCGCTTTTTCAAGCTATTAATCGCTTCTACAGCTGATCCACCCGTTGCTAGCATTGGATCTACTACGATAAAATCACGCTCTTCTACATCAGAAGGAAGCTTCACATAGTATTCAACAGGCTGAAGTGTTTCCGGGTCACGGTATAAGCCAACATGTCCAACTTTAGCGGCTGGAATTAGCTTCAAAATTCCGTCTACCATTCCAAGTCCTGCACGAAGAATCGGGATAATCCCTAGTTTTTTCCCTGCAAGCACCTTCGATTTAGCTGTTGTTACCGGTGTTTCCACATCTACCTCTGTTAACGGTAAGTCTCTAGTGATTTCAAACGCCATTAAACTTGCGACTTCGTCAACAAGCTCACGAAATTCCTTTGTTCCTGTTTTTGCATCACGAATATATGTAAGTTTATGTTGAATTAATGGATGATCAAACACGTATACTTTCCCCATCAAATCATCTCCTTTTCTATGAACACTTCAATAGATTTTACAGAAAAACAAACGCAGTTTCAAGTTCACCGTTAGGTTTTGTTATAAAAACTTGTCCTTATCGCCAAGTCTATTAGCAAAAACCTTTCTTTCAAAGATATCTTACCCCTTCTAATAGAATAAAAAAGATCAGACCTGTGAGTAACTCAGATCTGATCTTCTAACTTTTTATAAATTACGATATAAAGGGAACTTACTTGTTAAATTCTCAACACGTTGTTTAGCTTCAGCAAGTTTTGCTTCGTCTTCGTGATTTTTAAGTGCAAAAGCAATAATGCTTCCGATTTCATCCATTTCATCCGAACCGAATCCACGGCTTGTGACAGCAGCTGTTCCGATACGGATACCACTTGTTACAAATGGGCTTTCTGTTTCAAATGGAATAGTGTTTTTGTTAACAGTGATTCCAATTTCATCTAAAATATGTTCAGCTACTTTACCAGTTAACTGAAGAGAACGAACATCCACTAGTAATAAGTGGTTATCTGTTCCACCAGAAACAAGTGTTAAACCTTCTGATTGAAGCTTTTCTGCTAAGCGTTTTGCATTGTCAATGATGTTTTGTGCGTATGTTTTAAAGCTATCTTGTAGAGCTTCACCAAATGAAACTGCTTTAGCAGCGATTACGTGCATAAGTGGTCCACCTTGGATACCAGGGAAAATCGATTTATCAATTTTCTTACCAAACTCTTCTTTACATAGAATCATCCCACCACGTGGTCCACGAAGTGTTTTGTGAGTTGTAGTTGTCACGAAATCAGCATATGGAACTGGGTTTTCGTGAAGTCCTGCAGCAACAAGACCTGCAATGTGAGCCATATCCACCATGAAGTAAGCTCCTACTTCATCAGCGATTTCACGGAATTTTTTAAAGTCGATTGCTCTTGGATAAGCACTTGCTCCAGCAACGATTAATTTCGGCTTGTGAAGTCTAGCTTTTTCCAATACATCTTCATAATTAATGCGATGTGTTTTTTCATCTACACCGTATTCTACGAAGTTATATTGAACACCACTAAAGTTTACAGGGCTACCATGTGTTAAGTGACCACCATGCGATAAATTCATACCTAGAACCGTATCACCGTGCTCTAAAATAGTGAAGTATACTCCCATGTTAGCTTGTGCACCAGAGTGAGGCTGAACGTTAACATACTCAGCTCCGAAAATCTCTTTCGCGCGATCTCTTGCAATATCCTCAACAACATCAACATGCTCACAGCCACCATAATAGCGACGACCTGGATAACCTTCTGCATATTTGTTTGTTAAGACAGATCCTTGAGCTTCCATAACTGCTTCACTAACAAAGTTTTCCGAAGCAATAAGCTCGATTTTTGTTTCTTGACGAGTACGTTCTAACTGAATGGCTTCAAATACTTTTGCGTCTTGTTCTGGTAAATGTTTCATTCGTTCGTATCTCCCTTCATATTAAACACGGTTTATTATATCGTTTTTATTCCATCTATATTTTACACGTTAAATAGCTAGAATGTAAAAGATTTTCTGAAATTTTTATGCATTTTTTAACGTTTTGTGTCGTTCACCTGTTAAAAACCGAATAATTGGGTATTTTTCATTATCTAATATTCGTTTTAAAGTGTGGCGTTTTATAAATATATACAACCTATTGTCGTTACTTTTTCTCACAATGTCAACTATAAGATAGAATATTTTGAGACTTCTTATGAATTGAAGTTGAATTATATCCGGTACTCGCAAAATTAATATCCCAAATTAAAAAATTCTTATACAAATTGTTCATACTTCGTTGATTTTATAGTTTATCTTCGATTCTGAGAATTTATCTTCGATTTTAAAAATTTATCAACGATTATAGAATTTTATCTTCGATTATCACGATTTATTTTCGATTTGACATATTTCGACCATTTTCTCCATAAAAAAAGAAGCCAACCTAAGTTAGCTCCCTACCTACACGAATTATTCTCTCCGGTAGCTTCATAAACCGCTCTCGCCCCACCAATTAATTTCGGGCGAGTTTTTGCCATTGTCACATGGGCAAAACCGATTTGCTTTACTCTACTTCTTAAAGGTACAGCTACATGCTTTAAATGCATACCTATAAAGGTATCACCGATATCAATCCCGGCATCAGCTTTAATAAACTCAACAACTACCGGTTGTTCCATATGGTGATAAGCAAATGTAGCCATTGCGCCACCAGCTGTTCTCACAGGGATGACTGTTACCTCTTCAAAGCCGTGTGCGCGAGCTGCAGCTCTTTCTACAACAAGTGCCCGATTTAGATGCTCACAGCATTGAAAAGCAAGCTGAACTCCCGTTTGTTGGCGGAATTGTTCTAAAGTCGAAAAAATCATGTCAGCTACTTCTTCCGTGCCTGCAGTGCCAATTTTTTCACCAATGACTTCACTTGTACTGCAACCAACCACGAGAATGTTTCCCTCTTGAAGGTCTGCTTGGGCATTAAGGTCACTTAAAAGATCGGATAAGTCTTTCTTC
This sequence comes from Bacillus sp. (in: firmicutes), assembly GCA_031180405.1. Classification (GTDB taxonomy): domain Bacteria; phylum Bacillota; class Bacilli; order Bacillales; family Bacillaceae; genus Metabacillus. The sequence goes on from JAPSLU010000087.1 coordinate 6,894, forward strand.
CATTTTTGGAGATTCGTCATAATCCTCTTCCTTTTAGTTTTGGTTTTTTTCGTATTCAGTAATTTTACCGACACGTGTTGAGTGACGTCCGCCTTGAAACTCTGTTGTTAACCAAATTCTCGCAATTTCTCTAGCTAGTCCAGGCCCGATTACGCGCTCACCCATAGTTAAAATATTTGTATCATTATGCTCACGAGTTGCTTGTGCACTGAACGTATCATGAACAAGTGCGCAACGAATACCCTTAACCTTGTTCGCGGCAATACTCATGCCAATCCCCGTTCCGCAAATTAAAATTCCTCTGTCAAATTCACCATTTGCTACCTTTTCTGCAACAGGTAATGCATAATCTGGATAATCGACAGATGTTTCACATTCACAGCCCATATCTACATACTCAATGCCTAGCTCTTCTAGTAATCCAATAATTTCTCTTCTTATATTTAGTCCGCCATGGTCTGATGCAATCGCTACTTTCATAATGCCCTCCTAAAGGTTCTATATTCTTAGCTACCTTTATTCTATCGCTTAAATGACAAATCGATCAATTGTTTTCCTTAATTCTTCTGAACTTTCAGCCAGCTTTTCCCCCAGCTGGTTCATATTTCTAATATGCTCTGATTGTTCTGTAATCGCCGCAGCCACTTCATGGGCACCAGCAGATGTTTCCTGGGCAATAGCTGCTACCTCTTGTGATTGCGCACCTGTTTTTTGCAAGGAATTCATCTGTTGGTGAATAAGCTCACTTATTTGCTTTACTGCATCTGCCACGTTAAGAATCGATTTACCTGATTGATCAAGTAATTGCGCAGATACTTGTCCATTTTCCGCTTGACTTCTTGCTGTTTCAACTTGTTCTCCGATTTGGCTAACAACATTTTGTACTTCTTGTTGAATGTTTTGAATAAGTCCTGTGATTCCTTGAACCGCCTTTGCACTTTCATCAGCTAGCTTGCGCACCTCATCCGCCACAACAGCGAAGCCTTTTCCATGTTCCCCTGCTCTAGCCGCTTCGATTGACGCATTTAATGCTAGGAGATTTGTTTGATTTGCAATATCTCCTACAAGCGAAACAATGCTCGAAACATCGTTTGCATGCTGTTCTAATCGACGAACAGCTGTCATGGATTTTTCATTTTCTTGTGCTAATGTTTGAATGCCATCAATAAGAGCAATATATACTTCTTTGCTTTCATTTAAGGAAGTCACCATCTCTTTAGACAGTTGTTCCGAAGATGCTGCTTTATCTTCAACCTGTGAAGCAAATTCAATAATGTCCACAACTGAAGTTGCCGTTTCTTGAATTGATACAGCAGATTGATCTGCACCACGAGAGATTTCTTGTACAGTCACTAAAATCTCCTCAGCTTGCTTTGCCGCACTACTTGAAGCGTTTGCGATTTGGCTAACTTGGTCATTTGTTGTTTGAAAATTGCATTCTATACTATTTACCATATTGCGCATATTTTGTAGCATTTCATTAAACGCAATGCTCAATCCTCTAATTTCGTCATCACTTTTCGTTACAGGAACATCTTCCTCAATATCTCCATTTGCTGCCTTATAAGCGGCAACCTCAAGCTTTTTTAAGGCTCTTGTTATAAATCCTGATCCAAAATAAGCTAACACACCTGACCAAAAAATCCCCATTAGCAGCGTGATTAGAGTAAAGATTGCAGGTGATACTAGATGGTCAATATATTTGACGACAAAAGAAATAAAAATGGCACTTGTTGAATAAGTAATAACAGCTAAAATTGTGACAAGGACAACAAGCTTTAAGCGTAAACTAAACTTGTACTTTTTTTCTTTCATGATGGTTTCTCCTCCAAAGGGTTAAATCATTTCTCTAGCTTTAAAGCGAGCTTAGCTATTAATTTTTCTAGATCTGATAAGGTTTGGCGGTACAATGGCAATGGTCCACCGAATGGATCTGAAATGTCTTGTGATGAATCCCCTTGATCTGATACATATTCTGATAGAGTAAAGGTTTTACGTCCTACATGTGGATAAAGGTCAATGACAGATTGCTTGTGCTGATTAGTCATTGTCAAAATAATAGTTGCCCATTCAGCTAGTTCATTTGTTAAGCTGGAGGATAGATGATTACTTGGAATTCCCTTTTCTTTCAAGGCTTCAACTGCATTTGGTGAAGCTTGATAACCATCGATTGCAAAAACGCCTGCAGACTTCACTTGAATATCATCTGAGCTTATCACATGTCTTAACAAGGCTTCTGCCATTGGACTTCTACACGTATTTCCCGTACAAACAAATAGTACGTTTGTCATATAAAACACTCCTTTTTTCTATTATAATCAAAAATACTGTCGGAAAGTAGTCTTATGGACAATCGAAATTGTTAAATATATGCGCTTTTATTTTACAAAAAGGCTGCTTTCGTATACTTTGTTGTTTTTAATGAAGTTAATGATGAAAATTAGTTCGTTCCATTGCTCTCCAGACACTCGCTTTCCGCGAGGAGCAAGCCGAGCTCCTCAGCTTCGCAGGAATCTAGTATCTTCCGCTCCATTTCACTATAGAGTAAAGTATTTTTCAATAGCAACAACCTTTACGAAAACAGCCTACAAAAAAGAAAGGACCCTTTAACAGGTCCTTCATAACGTCTTAAAATTCAATTTTAATTTTTTCTGAGTTTGAGATTTTCTTCTGATTTTCATCGTAAACATCACTTGTTGTGATTTCAATCCATTCCAAAGCTTTAGAAGACTCTAGTACAAAGCCTAAGTTTCCACTTTTTGTTTTATTCCCCTCGATTACACCATTTAACTCTTCTAAATAAATGTCTTTTTCCCAATCAAAGGTTTGACCATTGCTTGTTTTTAACATGGCAATCGGCGCATAGTTTAATTGTTCATTTGAAGTGTTTTCGATTTCAACATATAATTTCACAAAATCGAATTCTTCCTCATGTGTGAGCATATGAAAATAGTCAACTAAACTATAATCCGGTTTTAAATGGATTAGCTTCACATCTTTTATATGAAGCTTTATTGGATCCATTTCATGTGTTTCATTTGGAAATATGACCTTCTTTAATGTCGCTTCACCCTTTTCATCCAAAACCGTTTCTCCCTCTTCCAAAAGAGTTCGGTCATCTGTCACCTGTGGATTTGGCTCATAATTTTCTGCATAACTTGTATCTATGTTGCTTGAATCTTTACTAGTTGCTGCTTGACCGCTACAACCGGTTAGTATAATAGAAATAATTGAAATAAGAACGATTAATTTTTTCATGTTGATAGCCCCTCCTGCCAAATCAGTTAAAAGAAGGTTGACCCTTTATTGCATGCCAACCTTCAATTTCTAGCTATTTATCTCTCGAGTTTTAATGATCTTCATTTACGATTTCATTTTTACCTTTACCTAAAATATCAAAGATAATTTTTGCATTATCTGTGTTGTCTATTTGTCCTGCGAAACGCTCTGATGAAGGTCCATAAGCATATACAGGCACATCCTCTCCTGTATGTCCACCTGTTGTCCATCCAGTGTGTGAACGGTTATCAAAGATTTTTTCGATCGCATTATCAATATCTGCAACTTTTGTTCCAGCGTCTTTCACTGATTGAATTTCTTCTGTTGTTAAATCCAAGTCAATATATTGTTTCAATGTATCTTCTACACTCGCTCCGTTAGCAATTTCTTGCGCCATAAAATCCGGTGTACGCTTAGCAGCTTTAATCGGCTCACCAAACCAATTATAAATTCCATTTGCTCCGATAGAATATCCACCTGTCGAGTGGTCTGCAGTTGCAACAACTAACGTATGCTTGTCCTTTTTCGCAAATTCAATGGCAGCCGCAAATGCTTTTTCAAAGTCTTCCATTTCACTCATTGCCGATACGATGTCGTTATCATGTCCTGCCCAGTCAATTTGACTTCCTTCTATCATTAAGAAGAAACCGTCTTTATCTTGATTCAAACGCTCAATTGCTGATGTTGTCATATCCTCTAATGAAGGAATATCTTCTGTACGGTCTAGCATTTTTGGTAATCCACGTGGTGCGAATAATCCAAGAACTTGCTCGTTATTATCATTATTCAGCTCTTCCTTGTTTGTCACATAGCTAAAGCCATCGTTTTGAAATTCCTCTATTAAATTACGATCTTTACGATCAAATAAATCTGTTCCCCCACCTAATAACACGTCTACTTTATGCTCACCATTTACTAAATCATCAAAGTAATCATTTGCAATAGCATTCATATTTTGACGACTGTGATCATGCGCTCCAAACGATGCTGGTGTTGCATGAGTGATCTCTGATGTCGCAACAAGACCTGTTGATTTCCCTTGCTCTTTTGCAGCCTCTAAAACTGTTTTTACATCTGAGCCATCATTATCAACCGCGATTGCATTATTATATGTTTTGATACCAGCAGACATTGCCGTTGCTGCTGAAGCAGAGTCTGTTACATTTTGTTCTGGATCTTCTGGATATGTCATTTGTTGACCAACTAAGTACTTATCTAACTCCGTACGGTCAGCAAATTTTGAATCATTACTATCTTGTAAATAACGGTAAGCCGATGTATAGGAAACACCCATTCCATCCCCGATTAAAAAGATAACATTTTTAATTTCTGCATTATTTGATTTTACCTCTTTTGCCTCTGCTGTTGAAAATGTGCCTCCTAAACTACCAAATGCAACAGTGGTTAAGACAGCTAGTGGTAATAGTTTCTTTTTCATTTTCTTATTTAACATCTGTTTCTCCTCCTTCATCAACTCTAGTAAGGATTATAGACTACTAGTTTTAACGAATTTTTAAGGAGTTGTATCATTATTGTAAACAGAGAAAGTAAGGTCAAAAGAACTATTAAAATGGAAAAATAATAAATAATTACAGTACTATCTATGGATTTTACGTTGTATCTTAACGCTATATTACGATAATATTTAAACTCTGTCAGAGAAGTCCAAAATGGACATAGTCCATTTATCACGATATTAATTTACAAGAGGTTTACATTACCTTCATTTTCTTTACATATCTTAGTAGAGCTTCCTAAGACAAGAGTCTCCCACCTTAAGCTCAAATCAACCTATTCAGTTTTATTTAAAGAACAAGTACTTAAAACAACAATTCTTTAGAAAAAACCCTAAAATAATGAGGCTATTTTCGTAAACTTTGTTGTTTTTAATAACTTGAAGGAAACCGCACTATATAAAGCCTCGTATCTTTTAACGATAAAACACTGTTTTTAACATACCATTAGGTCGAATAGCAACAATCTTTCAAAAAGAGCCAATAATAAAAAGACTGTCTCCTCAACAGTCCCTCTCAAATTACTATTTAAAATGGTAGTAAAAGCTTTATGCCAAATGCTAGTAAAATACTGCCACCTAGTGCTTCACTATAAGCCCCCAACCACTTCTGAAAACGTTTACCAACCAGTAGACCCACCCATGTTAGCACCATACTTACAATTCCAAAGATTGCAACCGTTAGAAACGTTTTCGCCCCATAAATCCCTAAGCTTAATCCCACAGAAAAACTGTCTAAGCTAACACTTAAGGCAAACACGATAAGCCCAAAGCCTACTGGAGATATAAAGGGTTCATCTTCTTTTTTGAAGGAGGCAAAAACCATTTGAACTCCTAATAAAATTAAAAGGGTCCCACCTAATAATGTCGCAATTGTCCCAAAGGTGTCACTTAGGAGCCGTCCAATTAACATTCCAACAAGCGGCATCCAAATATGAAAAATTCCAATAGTTATTCCTATGTAAAAAATCTGTCTTAATCTCAACCTAATTAAGCCCATTCCAAGGCCGACCGAAAATGCATCCATACCTAGAGCCAGTGCCATAATTAGTAACGTAAGCAGTTCACCAAACATTGATTCAATATTCATGTTCCCCCTCCTCGGACACGCCTAGTTAACTTTATGCGTGTCCGATTCCGATTAGAACATGATTCTGACTTGATTACTCTTCATTGATGACATGATGACCAGCCGCTTTTAGCAGCCTATTCATAACGGCAACTCCCACACCAGCCTGTGGAAAACTTTCACTTAAAATAAGATCAACATCTTCTTGATCAAATAGTCTAAGCACATCATATAGCTGAGCTGCAACCGTTTGAAGGTTTGACCTGCTACCACACGCCAGCACTTTTGTTGCTCGGAAGTCATCTTTTGCTTCTTCTGTAGTTAATAGCCCAACTTTTTTACCTTCTTTTTCATATTCATTAATCAGTTGCTGGATAAATTCGTGACTCCCATTTACAACAATAACTGGGGCATTTGGGGCATAATGGGTATATTTCATTCCTGGTGATTTTGGTGTATGACCTTCTTCTACTAATGCTTGATCAACACCAACCTCACCAACAACCGATTCAATCTGCTCCTTTGTAATTCCACCAGGACGGAGAATCGTCGGAATGGTTGCTGTACAATCTACAACCGTTGATTCCACTCCAACTCCTGTTGAGCCTCCATCAATAATGCCACTTATTAACCCTTGAAGATCATGATATACATGGGAAGCCTTTGTTGGACTTGGTTTTCCAGAGCGATTTGCACTTGGCGCTGCAACAGGAACATTCGCCTCTTTTATCAGCGCAAGCGCAATCGGATGATCAGGCATTCTAACTGCTACTGTATCAAGACCTGCTGTCACTATATTTGATAATTGTTGGCCCTTTTTTCGTAAAACAAGTGTTAACGGACCTGGCCAAAATTCATTTATTAATGGTAAAGCATACTCAGGAATATCCTCGACAAATTCATGTAGCTGCTCTTGTGAAGAGATGTGGACAATTAGTGGATTATCACTGGGCCGTCCCTTTGCTTCAAAGATTTTACGTACCGCTTCATCTGAAAAAGCATTCGCTCCTAATCCATAAACTGTTTCTGTTGGAAAGGCAACGACCTCATTTTCCTTTAACATACTTGCTGCTTCAATAATATGTGGATAACTAGTGGATAAGTTATCTAGATCCTCCACAGTCCAAAGTGTTGTTTTCATACCTTCAAAACTCCTTAAATTCCGTTCATTTCACCTAAAATAATCGATGATTAACTCTTGAAAGTATAAAAGATGATAGAAAATAAAACAAGTCTTATCCACAAATTGTGGATAAGGCTGTTATTATTGTGTATAACTTTGTGGATATATGAATTTTATGACGATTTCACCATTACTTTTGCATTCGGATCTTCTAGTGAATCAATCATATGGTCAATCGATAGAATGTCATCTGGTATGGTTTCTGGTTTTACTTCACTAAAGCCCATCAATGATAAAAATTGGACAGAGGCTTCTTTATTTGTGACTAAGAATAAATCCGTAATCCCTCGTTTATCAGACAATGTTTGGATACTTTGAAAAAGCGTCACAATATGGGCCTGCTTGAGCTTGTCCGACACTACAAGTGAACGTAATAATCCATTGCTCCTAACAGGCTCAACTCCAATACAGGCAACCACCTCGTTGCTGCCATCCTCCATAATAACAAAGTAATCTATTAAATTTTCGATACCTTCAGAACTAATACCAGCCTTTTCAACAAACCCGGATAATCTCTCAACATCTTTTTTCTCTGCTATTTTCAATTGATAAAACATGTTTTCACCTCATTTTGATTTTCCTACTTCAACTCTATGAGATGAAAACTAGATTTATGCTCTTATATTATGAAAAATAACTTATTCAAACTTGTTAAATGATACATGCACAGAGCCTATATTTACGATTTTCCAGCTTTATTTGCGGTTAATCGGGATTTATTTACTATTATTCTAATTTATTTGCGATTTCTTAAGATTTATTTACTATTTGTCACTTTAGACAAACATCAACATACTCACAGGCCTGGAGCTTGATACAAAAAAGGTGAGGGAAAAATCCCTCACCTTCCTTAAGAAAATAACCCTTCAAACCATTCAACTATGAAGAACTTCACTTCTACTTCTTCTTTTTCATCCTCTTCATCTACTACAAGAGATGTTAATTTTTCGTTAGTTTTTTCTTGATCATTTGTTTTTTCGTTTTCTTCTGCTTGGACGGCTTCACCGTTTGAGAAATCTAAGAAGCAAAGCGGTGGGAATAGTACACACCACCAGTTGGCACCTTTTGCTTCACCGAGACTGATTAAGATTGCTTCATATTCACCTGCTGGGTAGATATAGCTGCCATAAAGCTTTGTTGGAAAGCTTACATCATAGTCAAAATCAACTGTAAAAGATTGGTGGATGTTTTCCTCTTCTAGCACTCTCTCTACAATTTTTTCAATGTCTGATAGTCTTGATTGGATAACCTCTTCCGCAGCTTCGACGGATGTTAATTCCTCTACCCAAGTTGTAATTTCTTTATTAACCTCGTCACGTACTTTGCGTTTTAGTGCTTGGTCTTCATCAGAATCACTATTTGCTAGAATTCGTAAGCGGATTGCTTCATCCGGAATGACAACTGGATCTTGTGAGCTTGCTGTCACTGGCTCTTTGTAAACACTAGTAATGGCTCCTACAAATAATAAGAATATATAAACAAGTGCTAATTGTTTTTGTTTTTTCATCTCTCTCACGCTCCCTTGGTAGACAGTATGGACAGCGTGAGAGATTCTTAAACTATATTTTTTGAAAAATAGTTTGATAGTTTTAAAAAGAGCCCTCTAAACCTAGTTACGCTATAATTAGTATAGAGTTGGTTGATTGGAGCTCCAGGTTGCTCGCTTTCCGTGGGGCGGACGGTAAGCTTCCCCGGCATAAGACGCCTGCGGGATCTCACCTATCCTGCTACTCCCACAGGAGTCTCACACCTTCCGCTCCAATCAACTTAAAATAGTTTTGTTTTAAGAATCTATTTATTATTAAATCTAAATAACAAAATAAGAGCAGGGAATCCCCACTCTTATTTTGCAGCAAAAACCATTCGATCTTTACCATTAATATCATAAACGACTTCTACTTTTGCCTCAGGTAAGGCTTGTTCTAGGAGGCTTTTCACATCTTCTCCTTGACCAGCACCGATTTCAAAAGCAATGAGTGCTCGGTCATTAAGTAATTGTTGCATATCGTTAATAAGTCTTCTATAAAAATCCAAGCCATCTTTTCCACCTGCGAGTGCTCGCATTGGCTCATAGTCTTTT
>JAPSLU010000088.1 GCA_031180405.1 Bacillus sp. (in: firmicutes)
TGATCTCCTGTTTTTAAAAAATTAGTACCTGTTACTTACTGTAACAGGTACCTAGTTTAGTTTATCCTGATTCAAGGATTGCAAATACCTTGCGTAGCTCATGTGGTGATGGAAAAATCATTTTAAAATTAACTGCGCCACACACTCCACATGTGTGGACTGTAATTGACAACACAATGGGATGTTGGTGGGTTTATCAACATTATTAAGAGCTCAATCTATCAGAAAACACACTAAACTAAAGCATCCTTTGGTTGAAGAAGAGCACCTATTCTACGTAAATTTCATTATTAACCTAATTTTCTTTTTTGAGTTCCAATGGGAATAAAGATGCACATTAACAACTAATTCTTCTATACTCTTTCCTAATCTATTTCGATAATGTTCAACAGAACCCTTGATTAGATAATAAAACTTATTCTGAATCACACGTCATATCGAATGATATTTATTAAGAAGGCACCAAATACGTAAAATTATTTACATTTATCATTAGTTTTTCAACACTATTTAGCATTAGCTAAGTTTTCCAAGATATGAAGCTTTTTAATCATCGCCGTACTTAAATTTGGGTTTTTAACAAAATAAGATACAAGCTTCTTTTTAGTTGTATTTATTAGGTTCTTATCAAAATATGTTAAATCTATGTATTCAATTTCACCATATCTTGCTCTATAAAAAGCAATTCGATTAATTTCTAAATGTTCATATGAATCATCAGTAAAATCATCTGCGTTTTTAACGTCTAAAGAAATCTCATTAAGCAAAAAATAACCGACTAATTGAGCAGCCTCTTGCCATTTATAGCCTATATTTCTTCCACTTTTAAAATCATATAATGTACCGTCAATGATAATGTCGCCGTCTGCACCTCCAACAAATGCAGAAGAAACACCAAAATGAGGATTATATATAATTTCACTATTTGGACTTACACTTGCTGGCAGAAATTTTTCTTGAAAAACATCACATAATTGCTCTAAATCTTTAATGACTTCATCATCAGGATCATTAAAGAATGTCTTTTCTAAAAGGTTTGTTGGGGGCATTCTAGAACGGAAAATTTGTTCTAATTTAGCTAAGAAGCAAACATCTAAAATTAATTCTTTAATATCTTTTTTATTTTCGCTAAAGGTTTTTAATTTTTTTATCGCTTTGGCAAATCTTTTTTCAATTTCTGATTCAATAGAACGATGGTTAGTTAAAAAACCTGATAAGACTATAAGTCCTTTCTCGGCTGTTATACCTGTGTACGATTCTTCTCTATTTTTCTTAACTACTCGAGCAAGCATAATTCTCGCCAAATAATCAAATGCAGTACCTATCACGGTTGAATTATAGCTTTTAACTAGGGTGTAAGGAACTAAATCTTCATATTCAGTTTTAGAGAATGCTTCTTTTCCAGAACTTGTTTTAAAAGATTTCTTATCTGGGATAATTTCTCTTAAAATTGCCTGAAATTCCTTTTCTTTAGGTTTTGAACCCTTTAGTAAACTTGAAAGAGACATATCTTTTATCCTCTCTAGATTTTTCGCCATAAATTATATTTTACTATAAATTTGCATACAATCGAGGTTAGATTGAGGAAACCTTTCCTATTGATCCATAATAGGGTTTGTATTTTTATATTTAGCTTATGTCTGCCAAAAGGCTTGGTCCACCTTCCTCATAAATTTTTTTAGTATACTAATTTTTGTTTCTCTACTTTAAAGCATATTATAGATTTTATACTAATTCGATCCTGCTATTTATCCTTACCTCACAAGTGCTAAAGGTTATACGATTTGCATTAATCAGTATCATTTTAATATCTATTTTTAGACTACATCATAACCAGTTTTCTTCTTAACAGCTTCTTTATCGGTTGTAAAATAATAAGTAGCTCCATCTTTAGAATACGATTCACCGTACCAAATCCCCTTATTAATAGCTGACCAATTGAAACGTTTAGAATTTGTTTCTTTCTTGAAAAATCTTGCCGCCTCCTGAATACTAGGACATTCAGCAATTAATTCTTCCCCTTTGAAAATATTTACGGGGATTTCAACTTTATTTTGAATAATAGGTCTTTTTCTTTCCATATTTACCCACCTATCTTTTTATTATTTTTATTCATCGGTATCAATCTCAAAAAACTCCAAAACTTTATCAATAGTATATTGACTTCTCAATTTGTAGGCACTGTTCTGATTAGCTTTTAAGCCCTTCACCCAATAGGCTTCCTCTTTAGATACATTGGCTAACCATTTTACTTTAACAACATACTCACACTTCTCAAGATTTTCTACATCGTGAAACATATTGGTTGCTTTGAGGTTTAATTCTGACATTTTAACCTCCGTTTCATTAACCTTAAATGTAACATCTTTTATAGGTTTAACAGTATCTATTACTATACCAATACCGACATATCCACTTTTAGGTATCATACAAAATATTCTAGCACCTACAAATAATTGGTTTAATGTCCTACTATACCAACGGCCTCCACCTGCTGAAATAAATCCATATTTTACTGCATCTTCCCATTTTCTAGATGGTTTATCTTCAAAATTCACTACAAAGTCTTGTTTATTCCATTTTTCCTTTTTATTCTCTACTTTTGTATTACTAGATTTTTCATCTATTACATTAGGATCTAATAGCCAACTTCTAGTTAAAAACTGTTGTTCTCCTTCTTCGAAATAACGGAAGAAAACAGCATTGATTGGAACGTCATAGTTATTTGATAAGTAATTAATTATTCTCTCTGTCTCACTATCAAGTTGTGACGAAACAATTGTAATTTGATGTGTGTCATTTAACTTATCTGGTAAACTATCATCAAATTTTTCAGCAAATGCTTCTTCTAAGGGGCCGCTATTTTTATCTTCGTATATTCTTAATACTTGATCATAAGAAAGATTCTGTACCCAGGAAGCATAGTCTAATGCTTGAGCCACTACTTCTCTAGGTGCTCTATTCTTCTTTAATTCAATGATATGGAGGTTTCCCTCTCCATCTATTGCGAGCATATCTAAATACTTCCCATATTCTGTTTGAACTTGTCTACCAACCAATAAAAGATCATCAGATAGGATAGACAAATCTTTCGACAGAATATCTTCTAACTTTTTTTCTGATTCAATTACAGAGAAATCCACCTTTTTTATACCACCATTTACCTTCCATATCCCAACCTCTATAGGCATAAACCAACACCTCTATATAATATTATTAGAAGAAAAAATAGTAATTTCCGTACTTAGTTTTATAGTATAATATTACCATAATTTCCTAGGGGAAAGGTGAAGAAAATTGTCTAAAACAAAATCTTTAACACACGACGCAATATTGAAAGCATTAGATTGGTCTTATGATAAAGCAATTAATGGTGGTGTACCTGGTATGGACACCGCCATAGAATTAGCTGATAGTTACTTACAAAAGAATGGGACATTAGATGAAAAAGTCAAGAGTTTAATATTATGGCAAAACACCAAAAGTGCGACTAGTGGATTTTTAACAGGTTTGGGTGGACTTATTACTTTACCTGTTGCAGTACCCGCCAATATAACGAGCGTTATATTAGTTCAAATTAGAATGGTTGCAGCTATAGCACATATGGGTGGTTATGATGTAAAAGATGACCAGGTTAAATCTTTTGTTTATGCCTGTTTAGCTGGAAATGGTGCTAAAGATATTCTTAAAAATGCAGGCGTTCAGATAGGAAAAAAACTTGCAGTAACCGGTATTAAAAAAATCCCTTTCGAAGTAATAAAAAAAATCAACCAAGCTGTAGGCTTTCGTTTACTAACAAAGTTCGGAGAAAAAGGTGTCATAAATTTAGGTAAGATGGTGCCTTTAGCAGGAGGAATTATTGGCGGTACCGTAGATGCAGTTGCTACAAATACTATAGGGAATGTTGCTTATAAGCTGTTTATTCTAGAGCAAAATTCTAAAAGTAGTGATGAACCTGAAATTATTGATATGATATAGGATTAGAGGTTGTCATACTACAAAATAATTTAAGTTGAGGATGAATTCTATGAAAATAACCAAAGAAATAATTGTCCGTTGTTACTATTATGTAAAAAAGTCTATCAAAGACAGATCGATAGAACAACTGCTAAAAACAATTTATTTAGTGAGTTAGGAATGAACCAAGATAGTGCTGGAGATTATATTGAGGCATTTAGATTAATGATGAATGGGGAAAGATATACTAGAACCATTAATACTGAAGCTACTCGTTATTATTTAGAAAATATTAAAAATGATTTTGGTCTCGATCAACTAAATATTGCTTTGAAAGCGGTAGACCTTCATACAAAATACTATGGGAATTTAGGTCGGGGACATTTAAGAAGTATTGAAAAGATCGATGATGAGTATAAGGAATCATTTCTTAAATAATTTTTTAATGGAAGTATTTCTTTATCATCCAATTTTAATTGTTTTTTAGATGATTATACACCTCCATTTTATTAGTAGTACGAAAATAAACCCTTTGCTCAAACTAGCAAAGGGTTTTGTCAAGGACTAGTTTCTTATAAGTTTCTCTAAATTCCCTAATGAGTATGGTGTGTAATTGACAATACAAGGGATGTTGTTTTGTTTAATTATATTCTAAAGAAATTTGTTGGGGTACTACTGGAAACAGTCAAACAACCCCAATAACCAACCTTATTTGAGAATATATTGCTAAAGGTATTGGTGAGGACCAACCGGTATTTCTATATTTAATACTATTTTGATGTTTATTTTCCCTGCATAATTAATTATTTCTACAAATTTCTTTTCCAATATTTCTTTTGAAGTAAAAATAAGGCCTTATAGACATTATTAAGTTATTTTTAAAAATTTCATCCCAATAGTTTATTAATTTTGGATTCAATCATATCTTCTGTTACATAATTAAAATCAATAATCTTTGTTTTATTTTTTATCTTTTCATAATTAAGAATTGCAATATTATATCCTTGATTAAATCGAACACTAGGATAGCGTATTCCTTCAAAACCAGCAAATTTCGCTACATCCGCGACAAACCTTGTAAAAACATAATGTGGTTTAAACCAATCTTCTCCTTCATTTGGTGAACTAAGTAACGATGAAAGCTTTATCGCTTGAATGATACTATTATCTTCCAAATTCCTATCTAATAAGTCTAGTATTTTTAGATGCTCCGTAATTTCTATTTTAGCCAACATTACCCCCTCTTTAGGGGCTCTCATTTCAAAAAAACAAGTTAATTCATCCTCAGCCAAATAAAGGACCTGCATACCGGCGTGATTATACCTTCCTTCTTTTATATCTTTTTTATTAGGAGCTAAGAAATCACTATTATTATAAGGAACTCCTTTTTTAAATTTTCTTGCTCGAAAAAGAGGGTACGTGAGTCTAGAAATATTAGAGTTATTAGATAACTCAATTATCTCGTTATAAACCATATTAGCGAATGGATGACTTAACAATAGAAATGGTGTCTTATTAGCAAGTATTGCAATTTCCTCCAAATAATCTTCAAAATTATCTGGTACATCAAAAGTTATATCATATGGCCACAAATTCCCTGAAACTCTATCACCACAATTTGGACATTCCATATCTCTAAATAGATCCAAAAACTCTTCTTTTGTAAAGTAATCCCTTAAACGGCTACCATCATAAAATACATCTAATTGTATTGAATTCCTTTGAAAGTTCTCATCCCAACTATATATACCGGGCCACTGTTTTACAAACTTATCAACACAACTATCACAATAGAAAGTACTTGAATCGAACCAAGATTCTAAATCACGATAGAAAAGTTCATTTAAAGCATCAAGTAATTCACCCCTTGTTAGTCCTTCTTTCCAATTATTCATTTTCACAATCCCCTCAATACTCTGGTTTTAATCTACTTAAATTCTGCAAAATACCAAAGAAAAATAAACGTTGAAAATATGCTAATGATTTAATCAATCCATTAATCATTTGATTAATTGTTGTATCTGTTAAACGAGTAACTACAATATATGGTACTTTTGATACTAAATTATTTGATAATTTCCAAGTATCAATTTGTTAAGGATATTAAATGCTAAATGCTTTCACTTACTCTGTAAATGATTATAACTTAGCAAGGAAAGAGTTAAAACTATGTTTATAATGTAAGATATATCTATTAAAGATTATTCTTATTTATATTCTTTTAACCATTCTTTTAAATTATCAAAATCTCTTAAACTTAACTCGTAATTCAATGGTGAAGCAAAATCTATTGCATCTTTGGTGAATGAGGATGTAGTAACTATCACTCCGACATTTGCTCTTTCAGCACTCTTTACCCCATATAACCCTCTAACAATTTCTACACCTACTTTGTTAGCTTTATTATATCTTTTTGCTTCCACTACATATAAAGTAGGAGCTATTGAGTCTTTTCTAATAGCATAAATGTCTTTTCCACCATCTCTTGTTCGTGGTGTTAAGGATACTTCATATCCTTTTCTAAAAAATAACTCAGCAATTAACTCTTCAAACTTTCTTGAATTTAGTTCATACATTAATTCAGGCTTTCTAGACAAATATTTAATTAATTCTGTATTAACGTCCGTAAAATCAACTCTAAGAGAAGAGTTGTCTACAAGTAGCCCATCATTATAAATTTCGGAATAAATTTCCCGAACTGGTTGATATCTTGTATAACCTTGAGCATTATGTCTGTTTGTATAAGGGTATGATACAAATCCTCTTGGCCTTTTCTCGCCACGTGCATTTTTTTCGTTTATATGCATATGTTTCTCACAAATAAATGGACAAGTATAGTCCTGTTCAATAAATTCTTCATTAAAAGAATCATAGTAATCATATAAATAAACTTCATATTCAGCCGAATTTTCACAATCCGGAACAGAGCATTTAGTCGTTGTTTCATAATTTACATATTTTTTTATATTATTCATATATACCACCTATAATAAAACAAATTATTAACAGTTTTTTTAACTAATCAGTCCCTCATTAGCACCAGAAATTACCCCTTAAATTCCTTAATTTGTACCAACTTTCGCTCGAAAATTTCCTCCTACCTAAGTAATAAATTTACTTTTTAAATACAAATTTTCTTACAATCACTTTTCTTAAGTAAGATATAATTTGAAGTAATTAAAAATATAGTAACTAAAATTCTCCTAATATACAGAATGATTATCGTAACTAAAAGACAGTTGATCTAACTGATGGTTTATTCTATACGAATTCCCAGAACGTGTTTGCCTCCCTGTTTCCGCAAACAAATGGAGATTTTTTTTAGCCCGAGAGCCTATAACATATAGTAGTTTATTTGAAGCCGTCCTAGCCACATCATAACAGTTATTTCGTATGGAACTCCAATGAGGTATATAACCCCATAGAAGGCCAAATGCAATAACTGTCTCAAATTCTTCACCCTTAACTCCGTGACAAGTGTTTATTACGATACCATCTGATGGATTAAATGCATTCTTAAAATAATCAATGGTTTTTGGAATTCCGTCAAACTCAAATGATTCATATCTAGATCGAATCCCACTAAAAAATTGATTCCATTGATCGATTAGCACAGGATGAGAAGTGATTTCTATTTCTAGAGAAGAAAGGAACTTTTCAAATGCTATTTCTAAATACTTTACACCATCCGTTTCTTCTGGTTTTATAGAATTCACTATTTTTAGGTACTTCCTACAATCTAGCCGTTCTATTCCCAGACAACCATTCGTATAATTGTTGATTTCTTGTACAATTTCTTCTATCCATCTGAAACGATTAATTGATGTCTCAGGTTTAATCTCTGACAAAAATATTCTTGATAATTTCCACCAAAAATTCTCTTTATTTCTTGGTAAAGGGGTAATTCCCGGAGCCTCAAACGGAACTTCTGGTAAGATACTCTTTAATTTTTTTGCTAATGGAGTTAGGAAGTACCATTGTGGTGCAATTATACAAATTTCATTAGGTTCAACTCCTTTATTTAAATTACTTTCAATTATCTTAGCAAATTCAATAAATAATTCTTCCTTATTTACAACAGTATTAAATGAAATTAATCCTCTCTCGCTTGCATAGCTGCTATGAGCCTGTATATTTAGATTAGTAGATTGGAAGTTACTAAAAAAGTCGACAATCCTTTGAGTAGAACGGTAATTGCCGGGCAATTCCCTAAGTTCAATATTTCGATTATTAAATTCTTTTTTAATCTCCTCAAGGTTCTTAGAAATTCCTCCCAAAGAGTCGTAAATTGCTTGATCTGGATCCCCAACTAAAAAAACTCTACACTGACTTTCTTGTTGCTTGATTATTTCACCAATAATTGCATATTGTAAATCTTGTGTATCTTGGTACTCATCAATAAAGAAATAAGAAAATATATTAGCTAAATGACTACGAATCTTTGAGTGAGTTTTCAAAAGTTTATACGAATAATATAGTAAAAGATCAAAGTCTATTTCTTTTTTATTAACAATATTTTGGTGGAACTCCTTGGCTATCAAATTGTGGTAAGAATCTGAATTTATATAATTTCCATCTCTGTTTAACGAAGTATTTATTACTGTATTAAGTGGTAGATAATGTTTCTCTATAATTTGTTTTAAAGTTTTTTGCCTTTTATAATCATCTATTATGGAGAAACCATTTAATAAAGTAGGCTCGTATCCTGCATACGGTTTAATAATCCATTGATAACAAAAAGAATGTATTGTTCCAGCCCACAATTGATCTTGAGGTATTCCTAGCTCATCAACTCTTTTTTGTATTTCCTCAGCAGCTCGATTTGTATATGTCAGTGCAACTATGAATCTCTTCTTACTCTCTAAACGCTCTAATTCAAATGCAATCTTCCGGGTTAATACTCGTGTTTTACCGCTCCCAGGACAAGCAATTACTAGAGTATCATTTCCAGTAGTTACGGCAGCTATTTGTTGGTCATTCAAGCCACTTAACATTGTTGATCATCTCCGTAAGAATCCACTAACTGAAAGAAGGCATCTGAGTAATCTAAATAATCAGCAACAAGCCCTCTAAGATTGCCCATATTTTTATCTTCCTTTGATAACTCCCCTAACAATTTATTGAATTCTAAATTATCTTTACTATCACAAGAATTATAAATTCGATACTTAGCCATCTTCTCAAAATGTTGGTATCCTATATGCTTGGAAGCGAATTTAATTGCATCCAATATGTATTGGGGGATATTTGTCTCATAGGTAATTTCTTCTGCAAGCATTAGTGCAAACCAACCTTTACCTACAACTTTATCCGCTAACCTAAGAGTTTCAAGCCCCACTACTATCTCGTCACCAGAGTTTAACAATGCAGTTGAATCTTCGATCGCTTTATTCATTTTATAAATCTTCCTTAATGTCTGTATTACAGGCTGAACATTTTCATTTAGTACAAAGTCAATTTCAAATGTATGTTTTGCATAAAAAGCTTCCACCCATTGATTTCCCTCACAGTAACTATCTAACTTTTGCTTTCGTTCTTCTCCTTTGTTTTCAGAGTTACGAAACTTTTTTACTAGTTCAGTTTCTTCAATCCCCTCGGAATCTAAAGGGATAAGAGATTTATCGTGGTCCGTTATAATTGAACACTTTCTGCGTATCCTATGTTCGTGAAATAAATTTGAAATATGTTCAAAAACTGTACTGTTTACATTTATTAAGCTAACACCTATCTCATCCAGGCTTAATCCATACACACTTTTAAAGATAGTAGGAATTAAAATTAATTCTGCATCCCCCTCAACAAGAATGACACCTTTAGCAAATAGTAGTGTACTTCGGGTAGCATCTAAATATCTCTCAATTTTTTTGCATTCGTCTATAGCTAGACCATTACTTGGATGACAAACATATGTCTCCTTTTTTTCTTTACACAAAATATTAATTGAATCAATTTTATTTGCAGATGAAATATGTGTTGAATGAGTAGATGTTATTACTTGTGTGTTTTGAAACTTATAATTATCAAACATTGTTTTTTGTATATGAGTATGTATATGAGCTTCAGGTTCTTCAATTAATAAAAAATGAGCTGCCTTTTCTTCATACGGTTGCATATATTCATATTCTAATAATTTTAATGTAATATAAATTAAATTTGCTCCACCTAGACTGAGTTCGTCTAATTTACCTAGTTCACTATCATCTCCATCTCCAACCCATAAAGTTAACGACTGAAGTAGTTTATTAATATCTTCAGGTAATTCGGAACGAATACTAACATTTGGTGCAAACGTAAATCCAACTGTTGAATCTAAGGTACTCTTTATTTTTTTCGCTAACTCACTTATTTCTTTAAGCTGACTAATAGTACTATTTAAGGTATTAACCTGATTAGTAATACTATCGGTATCCTCAACCATTATCTTTTTAGTACTTCCCCTTAATAGATTTAACAATGGGCTTTGCTTACTTCTTCGAAGCTCTGTCATAACGTCTCTTAACGCTTTAATATATGTACATTTTATTTCTGATCGCACTAAGAAAATTTGCGATGTTGGAATCCCTAATAAGTCCATCTTCTCGTCATCTGGATTAGGAAAGTTTATATTCTCAAAATCACCAACTAACTCCTTATAAACTTCTTCTTTTGAGAAGTCTGCCGAACCTCTTAAATAATAGGATGCTTCATAATCATTTAATGTAATTTCATTTAGAACGCTATCTAATTTATCTTTATCCTTTTCTTCAGTAAGTGATAGTTCATATAACTTTTTCCTAAATATTTTCTTAGGCCTAAAATAAAAATAATATGAACCATTAGATGAAGAATCAACTATATGCTCAACCTTGTGAGCTAATAAACTAGCTCCTTCACTTGAGTCCAAATCTTCAAAATCAATGGATATTATTATCCAATGACCTTGCCACTTTCCAAGACTCCTATTGAAATCATTCTCTAATAATTTAGATGCACTTATCGGAAGATTACTATCTAACATTAATCTTAAAGCAAAGAATGCATTGGTTTTACCGGAACCATTTTCACCAATTATTGTATTAACACCAGGCCTGAATAAAAAGTTCTGACTTTTGAAATTTCGGAAGTTGGTAATATGGAGTTTTGATATATGCATAGTTTTCCTCCTATTTTTAGACAGAATATTCTAATATTCTTCATTATAACATTACCAATATAAGGGATAGATGATTTTATTTTGTTTATAATCAAAAATAAAAATTCAATCGATTTATGTTTAACAAACATAAGATAAAAAAAGACTCCAACCTATATGGTTAGAGTCATTTCCAGTAAGAAAATAATAATAGAGTCAATTTTTATAGACTGGTTTAATTACATTTGCTACTTTAGCGTATAAATAATATGTGACAAATATACATTCCATATTAATTTTAATGTTTCTTCCATCTAGAAAGATTAAAACTCCTTTTATGCTCCTTCAACCTCATCTACATTACGATTAATCGTATCAATAATTCTTATTATCCCTCTTACGTCATCAATGTTATCTCTAAACAGTTCAGTTACACTACCCAGAGCCCGGAATGGATCTTCTTGTAATACTTTCTTTTCAAGAGTTCCATTTTTGACAATATAATCAATGATGAGTTTAACAAATCGTAGTTGATTAACATTTAACTTTTCTTCATTCAAGAACTCCGAAAATGCTTCATTAGCTGCCTGTTGGTCAAGACCTACAATTTGTCTAACGAGTTTTGCAATCGGGGTATCACCAAACTCTTTTTTATAGTCATCCTGGGTACCTAGTTCAGTCCAAAGAATTCCCTCAAGAGTTTCTACATCTTGTCTAGTCAATGTTTTGTTATGCCGGAGCTTATATATGGCGGTTTGATCTTGATGTTCTTTTAAATATTGATTAACCTTCTTGCGGTAATTTTGCAGGTCATTTGAGCCATAAAAAGGAGCTTCACCTTCACCAATTAAAGTAAAGTTATCCTTGAAATTAGTATAATAATCCTTTTGGCTTTCTTTTTCTAAGAATTTTACCAACTCACGTATTGCCTCACGAACTTCTTCAAGTTCAAAAATATTGGCTTCTTCCCAAAAAACATCTGTCTGTACCTTCAATAGTATATCTCTTTTGGCATTAACTTGAGGTATTGTACTTAGTTTAGATAGTTCTTCAGCTGTCTGAACTACACTTTTAATAGGTCTTGTTGCATTCTTTGCAGTAAGTTTAGCAAGTTCAATAGAATACATTACGCTATCAAATCGCTTTGCTAGTTCATCATCCACTATAGAAATGATCAACGGTGAGATATGCTCTTGTATTTCACTTACATTAGTTACACTAAGAGCTTGCCAATTGTCCCTGTTTTTATATTTGTGGACATACTGTAGATGCATTCTTACTTGGAAGTTTTCATCATTAAGCCGACTAATCTCTTGATACACATCTTCAATTAGTTCTTTACGGTGTCGAATATAAGGTTCTTCTTGAAAGTCGATTGCCTGAAGTTCTTTAATAATGTCTACTTTCAAATTAAAGATACGTTCAGTTAATCCAACTGAAAGTTTCCCTTCAATTCCTTTTTGATTTTCTCTAAAAAACTCAAAGTTTCTTAAATAATCAAAAATTAAAAAGTACTCTTTATCCTCACCAATTCCAAAAAGATTTGGACATAGGCGAGTTCCTCGGCCAATCATTTGCCAAAACTTTGATTTTGAGCGAACCTTTTTGAAAAATACCAGGTTTACTACTTCTGGAATATCTACTCCGGTATCTAACATATCAACAGATACTGCAATTTGCGGAAATTTATCCTTTGTTGAGAAATCGTCTATTAAGGTTAGGCTAGCTCGTAACGGACGATTATCATATGATTTAAGAGAGATCTGTTCACAAAATAATATTGATATAGTCTGTCTTGATAATTCCATCAATACAATTACAGGGGACGTATATTACTTTGGTCTATATGCTTGGATCTATGAAAATGAGTCAGCTAATAGTAGTCGTAGAAATAAGGCTGCCAAACGTACAAAGGCTAAAAGAGGATTATTTGTAGGTTCTAATCCTCCTTATGGATATCATTCAGAAAACGGTAAACTAAAGGTACGTGAGGATAATACACCTGAAATTGTTAGACGAATTTTCAGGGAATATTTAGATGGTAAGGGAATGGATTCAATTGCAAAAAGTCTCACAGCAGAGATAATTCCTACTCCATCACAAATTGCTAATAAGTCTAATGCATCACCCTTATGGCACGCTACTACTATTAAAAATATTTTAAACAACCAACATTACTGTGGTGATCTTGTTCAGAACAGAACTGAAACAGTTTCAGTAACAACAACAAAACGGCGAATTCTTAGTGAAGAACACACGACAATCCTAGAAAACACTCACGAGCCTATCATTTCAAAAGAGACCTTTCAGGCTGTCAAAAAGATGCTTCAAACAAGAACACGTACAAAAGCACCGCACCTAAAAAGCATCTATTTACGAATGTTCTATTCTGTGAACATTGCCAAAAAGGAATGTGGTTCAAAGCTAATCAAAAAGGTTATAGATGTGGAGGCAATATTAAACACGGAGATACATTCTGTAATAATCGAGTAGTTATCCGAGAAAAAGAACTAAAGAACATAATCGTTGAAGATTTACAAGAGTTAGTTAAATCTATTCAAGACGATGAGTTCCTAAGAAACCTGAGAAAGAGACTAAACCAAAGGAAAAATCTAATTAAAAAAGAGCTAACAAAAATCGAAAACGAGGTAAATAATTTAAGCTCTAAAAAGAAAAAATACCTTGATATGTATGCTGACGAAATTATATCTCGTGAAGAACTGATAGAATATCGTAAAAAGCTTGATCAAGATGTAGCTAATCTAAAATCAGCTAAGATCGAGTATCAAGAAAAACTTCAAGAGTGCGAAAGTGAGAACTATACAATTGATTTAGGTAAAAAACTTGAAGAAGTTTCTATACTTAATGATTTAACTCCTCAAATCTTACACTCTTTAGTAAATAAAGTCACCAGCAGTGTTGATGGTAATCTAAGTATTAATTACAACTTCGTAAATCCTTTCGAAGAACAAGAATAGGCAACAACCTCAAGGGTTAGTTGCCTTCTTTTAAAAAGAGTTGTGCCACACATTCCACATGCGTCGTATGCGGAAACATATCCACCGGCTGCACCTCAACCGTCTCATACCCACCCTGTTCAAGCACATGTAAATCCCTCGCCAACGTCCCAGGGTTACAAGATACATAAACAACACGCTTAGGCTTCATATCAATAATTGTCTTTAACAACGCCTCGTCACAGCCTTTACGCGGAGGGTCAACGACGATGACATCTGCTTGGTTTCCTTGCTTATACCATTCAGGGATCACAACCTCAGCTTCACCTACTGCAAATTCTGCGTTTGTGATGTTGTTTAATTGGGCGTTACGGTTTGCATCCTCAATTGCTTCTGGAACGATTTCGACGCCAAAGACATTCTTTGCCTTTTGGGCAAGAAAGAGAGAAATTGTTCCGATGCCACAGTAAGCGTCAATAACCGATTCTTCACCGGTTAGCTGGGCATATTCCAATGCTTTATCGTATAAAACCTTTGTTTGCTCTGGGTTTACTTGATAGAATGATCGGGCTGAGATTGCAAATTTGACGTTGCCGATCTTATCATAAATATATTCTTCGCCCCAAAGGACATTTGTTTCATCTCCGAAGATGACGTTTGTTCGTTTATTGTTGATGTTTTGTACGATCGATTTTACTTGTGGGAATTGCTTTGTGATTTGCTCAATGATTTCCTTCTTATGGACAAATTCCTTCGTTTTTGTCACAAAGACGACCATCATTTCGCCTGTTACGAGTCCATAGCGAACCATGATATGGCGGAGCCAACCGCTATGCTTTTCTTCATTGTAAGCGCGGATGCCGTATTGCTCACAGATTTTTTTGACTGCTTGGACGACGTTATCATTTTCGGCTTGTTGAATGAGGCATCTTTCCATGTCGATAATGTCATGGCTGCGCTTTTGGTAAAAGCCTGCAACTAGTCCACCTTCACGCTCACCGATTGGAACCTGTGCTTTGTTCCGGTAATTCCAAGGGTCGTTCATTCCAAGAGTTGGGTGAACCTTTACCTTCGTCATATCTAGCTTACCGATGCGAGTGAGGACTTGTTCGACCTGCTTCCTTTTGAAGTCGAGCTGACCTTTATAGCTAACATGCTGAAGCTGACAGCCACCACATTGTGAATAAATCGGACATGGTGCATCGACACGGTGTTCACTTTTTTCATACAGCTCAATTAACCGTCCGAAGGCAAAGCCCTTTTTCACCTTCACAACCTTTACTTTCCCACGTTCGTCTGGTAAGGCGTTCTCAACGAAAATCGGGAATCCTTCTACTTTAGCTACACCGGCACCTTCATGTGTTAAGTCTTCAAAGGTCACATCGTAATATTCATTTTTTGCTACGGGTGCTTCAATTTTCGCCATTTGCTTCTTCCTTTTTTCTATAATTTAACTTATTTTATCATAATGAGAAGGCAGTAAAAAAACCTGGCTATTTGTTGCCAAGTTTCTTACTCTTCCTCTAACACTCTTGCTTTATCTGCTGATACCATGAAATCAATATGCTGGTAAAGGTTAACGAATTCTCCTGGTAACAGGCCGCCATATTCACCATCTAAGTTTAATTGCATTTTATCTTGATTAATGACCTTTACACGGTTTGCTTTTGTGTAAATAATATGTTCATCATTAATATGATCGCCTCTTAAAGCTAATGTAGCAATGCGAATAAATTCAGCTAGATTTGCTTTCTTGAGGATTAATAAATCGAACATTCCATCATTTAGACTTGAATCAGGTGCAAGCTTTTCAAAGCCACCAACAGAGTTTGTTAAGGAAACGAGAAATAACATGATTTCTCCTTCAAATAACTTCCCGTCATATTCAATTTTTACCTCTGCAGGACGAATTGAAGGAAGCATTTCCATC
>JAPSLU010000089.1 GCA_031180405.1 Bacillus sp. (in: firmicutes)
AAATCGCTTTTATTCATCAAGAACTCAATGTTTTAAACGAAATGAGTATTGTGGATAATATGTTTTTGGGTAAAGAGAAAAAAAATAAACTTGGCCTGATAAATAAGAAATCGATGGTTGAAATAGCGAAGGAAAAGCTTCAAATGTTGGGCTTAGACATTGATCCAAACACTCTTATTAAAGATATTTCTATAGGAAGTCGCCAGCTTGTTGAGATAGCAAAAGCATTATTAATGGATGCAGAGCTTATTATCATGGACGAACCTACTGCTGCATTAACCGATAAAGAGATAGACTTATTATTTAAAATAATCAGGGAATTAAGAGATAAAGGGGTCTCTTTTGTTTATATATCTCATCGAATGGAAGAAATCTTTGACATTTGTGATGAAATTACCATTATGCGTGATGGTGCTTATATTGGCCAAAAAACAATTAAGGAGACCTCTTTCGATGAAATCGTAAGTATGATGGTAGGCTACGATATAGATGATCGCTTCCCAAGGATTGAAATCTCTCCTGGTGAGACATTAATATCAGTTAAAAATCTATCTCAAAGAGGTAAATTTGATAATGTCAGCTTCGATGTTAGAAAGGGAGAAATCTTTGGTTTTTCTGGACTTATGGGCTCAGGAAGAACAGAAGTTATGCATGCTATATTTGGTAGTACCAAATTTGATTCAGGAGAAATTCACATAAGTGGAAAAAAGGTTAATATTAGTTCCCCTATTGTCGCAAAACGCTTGGGAATAGGCTTTATTACAGAAGATCGAAAAAATGAAGGGCTAATCTTAGATTTTTCTGTTAGGGATAATATGGTCTTACCATCTTTACCATTATTCACGAATAATAAACTAATAGAAGATAAATCTATAAGAAGTATAGTAGAAGAATTCATCGGAAAACTAAAGGTAAAAACAGCAAGCCAAGAAATTTCAGCTGGAAAGTTAAGTGGGGGAAATCAACAAAAAATTGTTATAGCCAAATGGCTAATAACGAATCCCAAAATACTTATCCTAGATGAACCTACACGTGGTGTTGATGTTGGTGCGAAGAAAGAAATCTATGAAATTATCAATCAATTAAAAAAAGCTGGTGTAGCAATTATTATTGTATCAAGTGAATTGCCTGAAATACTTGGTATATGTGATCGAATTGCAGTGATGCATGAGAAAAGGTTAGTGAAGATTTTTAATAGAGACGAAGCAACACAAGAAAGAGTAATGCAATATGCTGCAGTGGGAGGGATACAAAATGGCTAATCTCGGTAATATATATCGGAAGAATGGAACTGTACATGGAGAGAGTGAAAAAAAAGCTAATCTCAGTAATATTTACCGAAAGTATGGAACTGTAATTGCCCTATTTGTATTAGTATTGATTATTTCAGTAATGAATTCTAAGTTTCTATCAATGTATAATATTTTGAATATTTTCCGTCAGGTCTCAATAAATGGCTTAATTGCTTTTGGGATGACATTTGTTATTCTAACCGGCGGAATAGACTTATCGGTAGGTGCTATTTTAGCTTTAACAGGCATGGTGCTAGGATTAATGATTGCGTCAGGTACTCCTGATTTAATAGCAATTCCATTAGTGTTGCTATTAGGAGCGTTATTAGGATGGTTTAATGGAGTACTTATCTCAAAAGTTAAGTTACAGGCGTTTATTGTCACATTAGCAACAATGACGATGTTTAGCGGAATAACCATGATTATTTCAGATGGTATTCCAGCAATGGGCATTACAGAAAATTCTCCATTACTAAATTTCTTTAGCCAAGGGGATATATTGGGTATTCCATTTCCAATGATTGTTCTTCTTGTTGTCTTTACACTATTGTTAATCGTACTCCAAAAAACAGTCTTTGGTAGAGGTGTTTATGCTATTGGTGGAAATGAAGAAGTTGCGAGATTATCTTCATTACCAACAGATCGAATTAAAACTTCAGTTTATATTATAAGTGGTGCTATGTCTGCGTTAGCTGGTGTTATATTGACATCTCGACTAAGTTCTTCACAACCTACTGCTGGTTCTGGATTTGAACTTGATGCTATTGCAGCAGTTGTTATTGGTGGTACTAGTTTAGCAGGTGGAAGAGGAAGGTTATTTGGAACACTAATTGGAGTCCTTATAATCGGTGTACTAAATAATGGATTAAATATTATCGGTGTATCTGCATTCTATCAGCAATTCATTAAAGGGCTAGTTATACTCCTTGCGGTGATTTTAGATCGTAAGAGTTCTAGATAATTAATCTAAATATTTAGGGGGAGAAAAATGAAGAAGTTATTATTAGTTTTGCTTTCGATTTTGACATTTATGATGGTAGCATGTAGTAATCAGTCTAGTGGAGATGGAGATGGAGGAAAAGAAAAAATCGCTTTATTAATGGCTGACTTAGGAAATCCTTTCTTTCATGTACTTCGTGATGCTGTTGTTAAACAAGGTGAAGAACTTGGATATGAGGTGTTAGTCTATGATGGTCAAAATGATCCATCTAAACAACCTTCTCAAGTGGAGGACGCACTTCAAAAAGGAGTAAGCGCTATCGTAATCAATCCTGGAGACGAATCATCAACAGCAAATGCTTTAAGGGATGCAATTGCACAAGATATTCCTGTCGTAACAGTTGATAGATCCGTAGATGTAGAGGGTGTTTTATCATATTTAGTAACTGACAACTTAAAAGGTGGAAAGCTTGTAGGAGAATGGTTACAAGAAAAATTGCCTGAAGGTGGTAAGGTTATTCATATTGAAGGTATTATCGGTACAGCTCCACAACGTGAACGTGGGGGCGGGTTTTTAAGCGTTATTGATCCGGAACAAAACCCAGATAGTAAATTTGAAATTTTGGACACAGCAGTTGGTGATTTCTCAATGGCACCTGCTGAAAGTGCAATGTCAGATTTTTTAGCAAAACATGATGATATTGATGTGGTATTTGCTCAAAACGATACAATGGCTGTAGGGGTAGCACGTGCAATTGAAACAGCTGGACGACAAGATGATGGAATAATCATTATTGGTTTTGATGGAGCAAAAGAAGCATACGATTTAATTGATAAAGGCCAAATGGCAGTGACAGCTGTTCAAGACTTTGAATTTATCGGTTCTGAGGCTGTTAATTATGTACACAACTTCTTGAAGGATGGTACAAAGCCCGAGGAAAAAGTTTTAGTTGATGTTTATATGTCTGATAAAAAATAGTAAGAAAATAGATTGCTAGTCCCTTAAGTCCCCCGGTATATTAGACGGGGGACTTTATATGGATTTAGTATATAAAACAATCAATAGGTGATTGCTTTTACTGTTTTTATTAATGTTTTCTAGTATCTACTTACTCAATCTAAGTTTTTCAACCCAGGCAATATTGTGAATCATATAGCATAATAATTTAATTTCGAATTAGCAAACTTTTTTATTTAAGGAGAGGTGATAATATGACTAGGGATAAGAAGCTTCGTACCGTAGTTATGCATGACCCAGAGCTTGATGATCTTAATACGATTATTCGATATTTGCTCTACAGTAACCAGTTTGATACAGAAGGACTAATTTATTCAAGTAGTCGTTTTCATTGGAAGGGTGACGGCAAGGGTACATTGTTCAATGGGGAGTCTGAACACTCTCAGCTTGGAATAGGACCGATCCCTCAATGGCGCTGGGATGAGGGCTCATCCTTTATGGAGGAAGCTGTCGAAGCTTATGCCAAAGTGTATCCGAATCTTTCGGTTCATGCAGAAGGCTACCCACACCCTGATGAGTTACGTTCCCGAATTTATGAGGGTAATGTGGAATTTCCAGGAGACATTTCAAAGGACAGTCGAGGGTCAGATCTCATCAAGGAATTGATTCTAGATAATAAGCCAGGCATATTATACTTGTTAACGGGAGCAGGCCAATCAACGATCGGAAGGGCTCTAAAGTCAATTGAAGAGGAATACAAGAATAGTAGTCAGTGGAAGAATATTTATGAAAAAATTGCCAAAAAGGTAGTCATCCAGTCATTTGGTGATCAAGATGGCGTCTACGAATCCTATATTGGTCCATTTTGGCCAGATATTGAATTTCGTGAAATGGCAACAATGATCTGGGGATACGCCGCACGTAAAGTAGTTCAGCCTGAAGACTATCATTATCTTTCAGCTGCATGGACGCGTGAGAATATATCCAATGTCGGACCTTTTGGAGAGCTTTATATGGTCTGGGGTGATGGAAAACAAATGCATAAAAATGATATTACTGACTTTTTCGGATTTGCCGGTGTGACTGTAGAGCAACTTAAGGAAATCGGTTACGTGCCATGGTTTGGAAGGGTTGAAGAACCCGGTTCCTGGATATCTGAAGGAGATACTTCGATGTACTTGAACCTTCTCGACAATGGCCTTGATGCTCATGTGGACGCAAGTTTCGGTGGTTGGGGAGGTCGAAATGGCAAAGACATTGATCTTAATGGCGTTGCTTCTAAAGACTATTCTTCTACACGTTGGTTCGGAGCTGCTCAACGCGATTTTGCAGCTAGGATGCAGTGGACTATTACCCCGGAATATAAGGATGCTAATCACCATCCTGTAGTCGAGGTTGTTGGTTTGAAGGACACAGTTGTCAGACCTGGGCAAACCATTACCCTAAAGGCGATTGTTAAGGATCCGGATGGCGATCATCTTAAAGGCCGCTGGTGGCAATATGAGGAAGCAGGTACTTATCCTGGTAAGGTAGAACTGCTTACTGTAGAGGAAGAGCCAATCACTGTGGAGGAGCGTAGCTATCCATTTGAAGTTCCTGCTCCAGGATCAGCTGAAATTGCTAAATTAATAAAAGATGAAATTAAAGTAACGAGCCAGTTTACTGTACCTACAGATGCTGTAAATGGACAAACGCTACACTTTATTCTTGAAGCCTCGGACAATGGTGATAAACCTTTAACTTCATACAAGAGGATAGTATTTACGGTTAAAAGGTAGCAGTCGGTAATCTTTTATCTATAGAATTTTTAAGGCAAATAAAATAAAGTTGACTCTCTTAGAAGACTAATATAATATAAGTGAAAAAACTTTTTTGAAAAATCAATCTTGTAAGCGATTCCTGTACTTTTGAAACAATCTAGGTAAATTATGTAGTTATAAATGTTTTTCAAGATCTTATTTGAAATAAGATGTAAAACTATTAGAAGAGTAGTATTCGTCCTTATTTTTAATCCTTATCTTCCCTTTTTGGAAAGATAAGGATTATTTTCATATTAGTCCCGGAGGAGCCATATGAAACAAAAGCCTACAATATTATTACAAATGATTATTGGATTTTCTATCATCTTAATTATAACAATTTCCATTAGCAGTTATTTTTCTTATCGGTACTCCTCTAAGGTTGTCATTAATAAAACATCACAATATTTACTAGAGTCGGTTATTCAAATGAGTGGGAAAATAGATCGTATGTTAGAGGAATATGATCGTCTTTCGCTAAGGATTGCCTTACATACTGATACGCAGGAATATTTAAAAAATATAAATGAAAAACAAGTTGGTCAAGAGGTTCGTGATTATAATGTTCAAAAAGTGATTACGCATGAACAGGCCTATCTGGGAAGTGAATTTTTGGTAGAACTAGTTGGCAATCAAGGAGAAGGTGGCTCCTATAATCCCTTTAATATTAAACAAATGGATTGGTATCCAGCTCTTGATTCAAATGGGGGGATGTTTTGGTCGACAAATAATTTGTTATATGACATAGAAACGAAAGATTTAATTCATGGATTTTTAGGTGTAAGAGAGATTAAAGATTATTCTCATCCATCGCAAAATATCGGTTATATGCTTACGGTAATCCCGGTTGAGGCTACAGAAAATGTAGTTGGAAACTTCCTGACGAATTCTTCTAACAAAGTTCAAGTTCTCGATTCAACGGGGCATATTTTATATTCGACGAACTCAAGTGAGTTGGGTCGTAGTGTAGACGACTCTTTCCTAGATAAAGTTTATGATAGTAGTGATAATGGAAATATTTCACAAGAGGAAATAGATGGAAGGTCAATGTATATCTCATCTTACACATCCTCCTATAGTAACTGGACAGTAGTTACTTATATTGATGTTAATGAAGCGATAGTGGATTTGAAAGCAATGAAAAATAGTACTGTTCTTATCGTGATCCTTGGGATTGCTGCTTCTTTATTATTTGCATCCTTTTTCTCATGGTCATTATCTAGGCCAATCAGAGATCTTGCATCTCGAATGTCTAATCTAAAAAGAGGGAAATTAAAGCCCTATACTGGAAAAATGAATAATAGGGAGATTACTGTTCTTTACGATAGTTTTAATCATATGATTGAAGATTTAGATGAGACAATAAGGATTTTGTCTTTTAAACAAATAAGAGAAAAACAGGCCCAACTAATCGCAATGAAAGCTCAATTTCAACCTCATTTTTTATATAATTCTCTCAATACAATTTACTACTATGCGATAAGTGAAAAGAAAAACAAGCTGGCAGAGATGGTACTGTCTTTAAGCGAACTCCTGCGGTACAGTATCCAACCTGGTTCTGATTTTGTTCGACTAAAGGAAGATTTAAAGCAATTAAATCATTATATTGAACTACAACGTTATCGTTATGAAGATAAACTGCAAATTAAGATGAACGTGGAAGAAGAACTTCTTGAATTTCCGGTAATGAAGCTGTTCCTACAGCCCTTAGTAGAAAATGCGATTACGCATGGATTAGAGAGTATAAAAAGAAAGTATTGGATGATTAATATTTCCATTACACAGGAAGATAGCATGGTTAAATTTATTGTAGAGGATAATGGAAAAGGTATGAGCGATGAAGAAATGGAAAACGCTTTAGAATTTAATGAAGATCTAGAATCTGAGACTGATAGAATGATGCATTCAGGAATTGGACTTTCGAACCTACATCATCGGGTCAAATTGATATATGGTGATCATTATGGACTTGAATTAAGTTCTAGCTCTTTGGGAGGACTCAAAGTTCAGCTTGTCATTCCTTTTCTACAATGAAGTAACAGAGGAGGAGTAAGATGAAAATATTGCTTGTGGACGATGAACCATTCGCGTTACGAACGGTTAAAGAAATGATGGAAAGTGCGAAAAATAGTTGGGAGATTGTAGCTGCTGTTGAGGATGGCGAAGAAGCTATCACCGTTCTACAGGAACATGAAGTTGATTTAGTTATATCTGACATTCGTATGCCTGCTGTAGACGGTTTGGAATTAAGTAAATATATTGTAGAGCATTTCTCTAACGTTAGGGTAATATTATTAACTGGATACAAGGACTTTGGTTATGCGCAGCAAGCTTTAAGATACGGAGTAGTAGATTATCTTTTGAAACCGACTTCTTTTGAATCTCTGTTTGAATCAATTGAAAAGATCGAAGACTGTATATTGAAAGAGAAAAATTTAAATAGATTAAGAACGAAAAGAGAAAGAGACATTCTTGAAAAACGGTTAGATGATTTGCTTTTTGGATTACCTTTTCCATATTATGACGATGAGTTAATTCCGAGATTTAATGAAATATTGGTCTTTACCTGTTGTTTAAAGGATGCTAGCACACTTCAAATGGGTTGGGTGGAGATTAATGCTTATTCAGCCATAAAGAATATTATTGAGGAATGGTTCCTCATGTATGGGAAAGCATATGTCACTGTTCAGGAGCAACATATTGCTGTAATCGTATTTTTGGATGATACTGAAGATAAAAGAATAGTTTACAAGGAAATATTAGGCCGGCTTTACGAAACGATTCAAGCATTGTTGAAAATAGAGCTGAAAATTGGATTTGGCTTTCCATGTCGTAAATTAACAGAACTTCATGTCCACTATAAAGAAAGCATGTATGCTATGGAAGACGCTCGGAAAACTAATTTTTCTTCTATTAGCTTTTATGAAGATATCAAGCAAAATACAGATGAAGTCAAACATCTCGAAAAAAAATACGAAGGAAAAAAGAACCGCCGTGTGATTGAAATTGTACTTGAGAAAATGAAAACAAAGCTTTCAGAGGATTTAACATTAAAGTTATTAGCGGAAGAGGTTTATTTGAATCCAACCTATCTTGGGAGAATTTTTAAGCAGGAAACAGGAGAGAGTTTTTCAAGCTATCTAATCAATCTACGTATTGAAAAAGCTAAGGAATTGTTGAGGAACCCTGCATTAAAAATTTACGAAGTTTGTGAACAAGTTGGTTATAATGACCCAGCTCATTTTACTCATGTGTTTAAAAAGTCTGTTGGAATAACTCCGCAGGAATATAAAATGAGATCTTAAGTGAAAGTGTGGAAAAAGAATGATCCATGAGCAATCATTGGGTCATTCTTTTTTATGTTAAAAATGGGAGCATAGAAGGTTAATTGGCGATGTGGACAATTTTTGGTATTAAGTATAAGTTTAACTACTCATCACGCATTTAGTTGAAAGATTAAGCGGGAAAAAAGAAATAGTTATAACCAGGGTATGCATTAAAGAAAGAAAATTTGAAAGCGTTTTAAAAATAGTTGTTAAAACACAAGATATGTCACATTCACCTCCTATTAATCAAAAACCAACTATAGCATAATGAAAGCGTAAACAATAAACGGTCATTTCGAGTCATTGAAGGTATGAAATGGTAGAGGAAAAAGGACCTATCCATAGATATTAAGACCGGTTTTAATAGGAGGGGAAATGATGAATCAGGAAGTAATCGAAAAAAGTGTACCTATTTCAAATCCAACAAAAATAGAAAGAAAGGCAGAATTAAGGAGAACACTGAAGCCGATTATGTATATGGCTCCGGCTTTACTTATTTATATAACGGTTATCGTAATACCAACCTTTTATACTTTATACCTTAGCCTCTTTGAATGGAACGGTGTTTCTGCTGAGAAAATCTTCGTAGGTTTAGGTAATTATATTACCTTATTTACAAATGACACAGTATTTTTAAAAGGATTGAAAAATAATATTATCTGGACTGTTTTATCATTAGTATTTAGCATGGGCATTGCACTTTTACTAGCATTAATGCTGAATAAAAGTTTTAAAGGTAGAGCATTGTTTAGAGCGGTTTTCTATTTTCCTTTTATTCTATCAAATATCGTAGTTGCGATTATCTGGGTATGGATTTATCACCCAAATATGGGGTTAATTAATGAGATACTTAATAAAGTAGGCATTGAAAGTATCCCTTGGTTAGCAGATCCGAAAATTGCGTTATATGCTGTATTTATCGCAGCAACCTGGCAACATGTAGGAAGTTCAATGGTTATTTTCTTAGCAGGATTACAATCAATGTCAAAGGAACCATTTGAAGCAGCAAAAGTTGATGGAGCTACTAGCTTTCAAGCTTTTTACAATATCACAATACCTTTATTACGTGAAACCTTTATTATCGTTTTTGCTACGACGCTCTTTTATTCAATGAGAGTTTTTGACATCATCTATGCGATGACTGGCGGTGGCCCTTCTCATAGTACACAAGTATTAGCTTCGTGGATGTATTACCAAGGATTTACATTAAATAATGTTGGAGCAGGTTCGGCTATCTCTATGGTTTTATTATTCGTAGTTATGATCATTGCTGTGCCATATATTTTATGGCAAGGTAAAAAATCGCATGTATAAGAAGGAGCGTGAAAAAGTTGAAGCCATCTAAAATTCTATTTTATATCCTTATTACTTCGTTTGCTTTGGTTTGGTTAATACCCGTTTTCTTTCTATTCTTCACTTCCTTAAAATCAAATGGTGACTTATTCGGTAATTCCTTATTTGCTCTACCAGAAGAATTTAAATGGGGAAATTTTGTGGAAGCATGGAAAGAAGGAAATTTAGGGATGTATATGAAGAATAGTCTGATCATCTCTGTCATTAAAGTTCCTCTAGGGATCTTTATTGCTGCTTTAGCAGCATTTGGCCTAACTCGTCTAAACTTTAAATGGGAAAAACCTGTGTATATCTTTATTATCTTGGGAATGACAATCCCATTTCAGGCTTGTTTAGTTCCATTGGTTATTATGTTAAATAAGGTTCATTTAATGGATACACATGTAGGATTAATCCTTATTTATATAGGGTTTGGTATACCTTTTGCAACTCTAATATTATATGGATTCTTTAAAGGGATTCCTAATGAATTAGATGAGGCAGCTAGAATTGATGGGTGCAGTGACCTCATATTGTTCTTGAAAATTATTTTACCAGTAGCATTACCAGCCATTTCTACATTAATCATCTTAGACTTTTTGGCAACATGGAATGAATTCCTGTTAGCTCAAATCTTCTTGACATCTGATGAACTCAAAACAGTCACAACAGGTATCATGTCATTCAAAGGTGAGTATTCTACAAATTACCCGTTAATGATGGCAGGCGTTTTATTATCGGTATTACCTGTTCTTCTTGTCTATGTTATCTTCCAGAAGCATTTTGTAAATGGTTTTGGTGGAGCAGTAAAAGGTTAATGGCTACTTATTATGATTAATGGTAGTAGAATATGAGATCAATATCATACTCTAGTACTTTTTAATAACTTTTTACAGAAAGGATGGTCGTTTCATGAGTTTTATAAAAAAACAGGGGGAAATTCACATGAAAAAATTATTTTCACTTACCATGATTTCAGTTTTAGTTTTATCGCTAGTAAGTGCATGTAGCTCAAACGGAAATGAAAGCGCCAATAGTAGTGAATCTAGTGACAAAATTACGGTTGAATTTTGGGGTCTTGATACTCAGAAACAAATATATGAACCAGTTATTGAGGAGTTTGAAAAAGAGCATCCTGAAATTGACATCAGTTATTCGACTAGAACCGTTGATGCTCATAAAGAGGGGTTAAAAGTTGCTGCTTCTTCTGATACTCTGCCAGATGTTTGGTTTAACTGGGGAGGAACAATAGGGTCATTCTATCCAGAAAATGGGTTAACACTTGATTTAACAGAATATGCTGAGCAAGGAAAATGGAATGAATTATATTTAGAGACTGCACTTGAATTAACGAAGTATGAAGGTCAAATTACTGGAGTACCTACAAAACTTGCAGGCTTAGGTATTTTCTATAGAAAGGATATTTTCGAAGATTTAGGTATTGAGGTGCCAAAAACATTTGAAGAGTTTGAAGCTGTTATGGCAAAGTTAAAAGAAAATAATATTACACCTGTTTCTGTAGGTGGAAAATTTGGTTGGCATACGATGAGATTCACTGAGGTTGTATTAGAGCATTATGCTGGACCAGAATTAAAAGATCAATTAATTAATCTAGAAGAATCTTGGGATAATCAAGCAGTTGAGCAAACGTATGCAAAATTGAAAGAGTGGGAAGGAAAAGGATATTTTCCAACAGGATTTATTACAGCTGATCCAACTGAAGCGAAAATGCCATTTTATAGTGGAGATGCTGCAATGGTTTTAGAAGGAACTTGGTTTGATAGAGTTGCAACAGAAGATGAGTTTCCTTTAGAGAATATGGGAGTGTTTCCATTCCCAACTGACCAAGAGCCTCAAAGGGTTTCAAGTTTTGTTGAAATGTTACAAATAAAAGCTGATGCACCGAAAGAAGTACAAGATGCTGCAGTACAGTTTGCTGAATTCGCAACATC
Organism: Bacillus sp. (in: firmicutes); assembly: GCA_031180405.1. Taxonomy (GTDB): domain Bacteria; phylum Bacillota; class Bacilli; order Bacillales; family Bacillaceae; genus Metabacillus. Next base: position 11,599 of record JAPSLU010000089.1, read on the forward strand.
GAAGGAAGTAATAGTCAAGTATAAAGGGAATTATAGTTTTCCTGTTCCTACAGCTGGGGTCGAAATTCCAGAAGAATTTCCTAATGTACCTACACTAGTAGATGCCCTAGATAAGGGAGCATTTGTCATCACTGACCAGGCATTACCACAAGAGCTAGTTGTTAAGTTTTTTGAAGCACAAGATAATGTAATAACTGGTGAGTTTACACCAAAAGAAGCTGCAGAATTTTTACAAAAATCAGCAGAAGAGGTTAAATAGTTAATTTTTGAAATTTGAAAAGGAACAATCACTTAACAAGTGCCTGTTCCTTTTCAATTTACATGTACTTACCTTATCAATCTGGAGGGGATTTTAATGATGGATAAACTGAAGAGTGTGGAGTGTTGGGATCGGTTTGAAGTTGAACTAGATGGTCCTGATCATGGCAATCCGTTCGTAGACATTAAATTAAAAGCGACATTTAGTATGGGTAATAGAGCCGTTACAGCAGATGGATTTTATGATGGAAACGGAACATATAAGATACGATTTATGCCAGATACAGAAGGAGAATGGATGTTTACTACATATAGTAATCATTCTTCATTAAATGGGATAACAGGTTCATTTATGAGTACTTCTCCAAAGGAAAATAATCACGGACCAGTACAAGTAACAGATCAAACCCATTTTCAATATGCAGATGGAACACCATATTATCCGTTTGGAACAACGGCCTATGTATGGAATCATCAAGGAGAGGAGCTTGAAAATCAAACGATAGAATCATTAATAAATGCTCCTTTTAATAAAATTCGGATGTGTGTATTTCCGAAGCATTATGATTATAATCTTCATGAACCGGTTGATTTTGCTTTTGTAGGTTCTAAAGAGGAGGGCTTTGACTATACACAATTTAACCCTAGTTTCTTCCATAGACTAGAAAAACAGATTGATAACTTGCGTGATATGGGAATCGAAACAGATTTGATCATTTTCCATCCTTATGATAGATGGGGCTTTTCAGATATGGGACAAGAAGCGGATGATCGTTATTTAACTTATTTAGTAGCACGACTAGCGTCTTTCCGTAATATCTGGTGGTCATTTGCAAATGAATTTGATTTAATGAAAAGCAAAAAGATGGACGACTGGGACCGTTACTTTAAACTCGTACAGGAAAAAGATCCAGCACAGCACTTAAGATCCATTCATAACTGGCATAAACCAACAATCCATTATCGTAATAATAACCATTGGTATGATCATAATAAGCCATGGGTAACACACGCGAGTATCCAGCATCCTGATATGTTCTTTATTAAAGAGTGGCGTGAAACGTTCCGAAAACCGATTATTAATGATGAATGTCGTTATGAAGGGAACATCAACCATGGATGGGGAAATATTACAGCCGAAAAAATGGTTGAACTCTTTTGGGATGGTGTGTGTAGAGGCGGATACGTGACACACGGAGAAACATACATGCACCCAGAAGGAATTATCTGGTGGTCTCATGGCGGGAAACTCCATGGAGAAAGTCCGGAAAGGATTGCCTTCTTAAGAAATATCTTAGAAGAAGGTCCTGCGAAAAGATTAACTCCTATTGACTTTAGTTGGGATGTTTCTGCGGGTATCATAGACGATGAATATATCTTAGCCTATTTCGGACAAAGTAGGCCTTCGTTTAAAATATTACCACTCCCAAAAGGTAATCAATATAAAGTTGAGGTAATTGATACATGGGAAATGTCCATTACACCTTTAGAGGGTTTTTATACAGAGGAGAGTCGTATTGACTTGCCTGGTAAACCATATATAGCTTTAAGAATAACTAAGGTCTAATAATAAGAAAAAACTGAAATAAGGAGGATGATTACCAGGATATTCCTATTAATCCCCCTCCTTATTTAACTCTACTTACTATTCTTCTAGAGCCTTACATGATTTTCTTATAATAAGGTCTGTATCAACAAACATTTTCATTTTATCTGTGTCATTGTGAACAATTTCTTTAATTAACTTTTCAATGGCCAATAAAGCAATTTTATCCTTTTTGACATGGATGGTTGTAAGTTCCGGAGTGATAACTTGAGATTCAAAAATATTATCGAAGCCGATAATTGAAATATCTTCTGGAACTTTAATACCTAGCTCACTTAAGGATTTTATTGTACTAATGGCCATATAATCAGCTTCACAAAACAGTGCTGTTGGTAAGTTGTTAAGGCGGTTTTTTAGTTTATCTTTAAAAACCTCTTGTGATGAAATAACAGTTGGTGAAACTGAAAAAAAGTTGTTGTCAGTAATTTTTAAATCACTATCAGATATGGCTTGAAGAAATCCCTTTTTCCTCATATCAAAGTTGTACATTCTCGTTTGCGATTCAACATACCCAATATTTTGATGACCTAATTCTACTAAATACTTCCCTGCTTGATATGCTCCGTAAACGTTGTTCATCACAACAAAATTGACATCTAAAGTATCGAAATTTGTATCTAACACAACTAATTTTGGTTGTATAGAAGAAACGAGTTTAATTTGTTCTGGTGTTAAGTTTGTACCTAATAACAAAATACCAGCTGACCTTTGCTCCTTCTCAAGCCTGGAAATTTCATCATCAAGTTTGTCTATATTTATTGATGAAACAATAAGTGAATATCCGCTAGAACTGATTTGTTTTTCAATATTGTTTATTAGTTCTGTAAAAAAAGGAAGGGATTCATATTGTTCTGTAACGATTCCTTCATTCGTACACGCAACAAACCTTAATAGTTTTGAATTTGTTTGAAAATACTGATCAGCCTTTATAATTGGGCGGGGAATATATCCATGATCCTGGGCGATTTTCAATATTTTGTCACGAGTTTCTTGACTCACCCCAGGTTTTCCATTTAAAGCTAATGAAACAGCAGACTTAGAAACGTTTGCTAATTTAGCGATATCATCTATTTTCATAAAAAGTACACCTACTTCAAGATTAGTATCAGAGAAAAAATGAACCTATCCTTAATTATATCATAAGTAAAATTAGTTTAGTCTGTATTTAGTCCTTGTTGAGAATGCGAAATGTAGCTATTGTATTGAGTTAAAAAAGTATATAAAATCCCTATTTCCTTTGTTTCAGGAAATAGGGAAAGATATTATCCGTAATGTAGTTTTAATTTAGCGTACATATCTTGTAACGTAAATGTAGAATCAACATAATGATACCAACGAACCAAACGTTCTTTTTGATAATGAACATATCGCATATCAGAAGTAATTCTAGGTGCAGGCTTCATCTCATATCCATACTGATGATCATCCAGAAGTAAACTAACGATTGGAGAGTCTCCTAAATGCCACATTTCTCCCTTTGGCCATCCTTCAAAATCTTTAGGGTCAAGATCCTTTCCAGCTTGTTTAGCACGTTCTATCATAGTAGGAATATGTTTATTTACGACGTCAAAGTTAAAGTCTACCAGTTGTTGATACAGATATGCACCAATTTCTCCGTATGGTTTTACATTTACAGCTAATTCTGCAATGCTCACACGCATAAGCTTATAAACATTTTGTGGAATGACCCATAATGGAATTGGTGAACGGAAAATGACATTTGCGGCATTGATATCATTCATTAAGTTAAATTCAAATTCTCCATCTGGCCAGGAACCACCGCCAATCCAAAGTGCTGTCAGCTTATCTGCAATTGCAGGTTCCTTCATATATGCTGCGGCTAAATCAGTGACAGGACCTAAGAATGCAACATATAAAGGACTTGGATCATCCTTCATTGCTTCACGAATGATAAAATCAGCACCTTCTGATAATTGAGGTGTTTCTTCATCAGGCATTGCATTTACTGCTCCTTTATATACATCTACCTCGTTTCGAAGGTTCATGATATCTAAAACCTTGATCACTTCTTCATAGCTTTCTTTCATTGAATCTTCTGTTCGGAGTTTACCGAAATGGGCAGCTATTATTCCATCAATTTTAAAACGAGGTGTTAATAATGCATGTACAATCGCAAATTGATCATCGGCTTCATTTTTGGCATCAGTATTAATAATTAAACGAATTTTCTTAGATTCAGGAATATCAAATGGATATTTCATAGTTAAATCCCCCTTAGAGTACGATATATTTAAATTTTAACAGTAAATGATAACGTGTTCAATAAAAATGTTTAGTTGATTATAATGGTAGTTTAGTTATTTTTAGTGTTTGTTGTTTAAGTTTATGAAGGCACAAGCAACTTAGTAATCTTAAATGCAGTGCTATTAAATTATTAAGGAGAATGTAAATATAATGTATAAATCCAGATAACTTAGACCTCTTGGAAAAAG
>JAPSLU010000434.1 GCA_031180405.1 Bacillus sp. (in: firmicutes)
AGTCTGGCTGGCAACGTATAAAGCACTGTTGGCCAGATACATATGGGCATGGAATTCCTGCTGCTGATTAAGGGCGTATCTTGGATCATTCAGAAGCTGCTTATTCAAGGCTTGCTGAAATAGCGGACGGCTGAGCCATACTTGCCATGTTTATAAGCCAGAAAACCCAAACGGTAGTAAGCAATTGGTAGTTTTTGTTCTAACCGGATCGCCTTAATGAGTGATTCTACAGCCGTCCCGTCATCCTTGAAATGATTCATTTTTAAGTAGCTTCCGAATTTTATAAGGTGAATGACCAGCGGTTTTTTCGTGTATTGAAGTGAGTAATCATATTCCGGTCCGTTTATTTTTGCTAAGCTTTTTAGTTTTTTATACATCGTTTCATAAATGGTTACCAGCTGCATGTAATAACCATAATCACTGTTTTCTCCATTTTTATGCAGGTCCTCTTCAAGTTCTTCCAGCTCGCCAAGAGTTAGGTCTTTTATCTTTAAGGTCCTCATCTCAACACCTCATTTCTAATAAAAAGGTGCCTGTTGCAATAAAAAGGCAGACACCTCAAATCTTAAGAACACATTCCACTATAAATAATTCATCACACTGTTTTATAAGAATTTTGTCGAATTAATAGTGATTTTTTTGTAACAAGTAAAGACCATCCTTACTATCGGCAAGGTTCCTAAATGATCATGAATAATTACACTTAGCAGGCCTTTCCATTTACCTTTTCTCTTTCAGTAAACCATTAACGGGAAAACTGCGTCTTTTACACATAATCTTTTTAATTAAAATGACTCAAATTAAAAGTTTCTTAAATACAGTCTATAATCCAACATATATCTCCTTAGTCCACTCAAATAATAATTTCGTTATCTTTTCAACATACGCACAAAACGACAAATCCTAGTATGTATTTTATTATAGTTCCTTTTCAATTTCCCCTAAAAACTCTGAAGGTTTTATTCCTAATGGTTGAGACAAGGCAAATAGTGTATTGATAGTCGGGCGACGTTTTCCTCGTTCTAATAAACTGACATATGTTCGATCTAACTCTGATAAATATGCGAGTTGCTCTTGGGATATCTTCTTTTCTTGTCGTAGATTCCTTAATACCTTACCGAAAATGACCTCAATACTCATATAAATCCCTCCTATTTGAGGTCATTATTGACTTTTTTGTGACAAATAGTCTACGGACTATAGTCATCATAAGTTCCAAATGGTAATATTAACAAAAGTATTAATGTTAATTAAAATACAGCAAAATTTACCTTTACAATGGAGTAATAACTTTTTAATAGGGCAAAAAAAGAATTATGATTATGGTGGTGGGATAAGTGGATTTATTACGGAATTTAATAGAAGAAAAAAGACAGCTAATGATAACAAGCGCTAAAATATGGGGTTTAAATTCAGAGAAAACAATTCAGTATAGTCAGGAGTTAGATCTGCTATTAAATATCGCACAGAATGCAGGTGTTATATATCCACCTGATAAAATACATATTAATACCAATCCTATCTCCAAATCCTACAATATTAACAGGGAATAACGTAGATCAAGACGTTAAATCAAAAAGCACACTTAATATATGAGAAGATAAGTACATCTTTCAAAAATAATTTTAACCATCTCAAGCTCAGAAAATAATGTCTTAAGAATTCGATGATCCCCGCTCATACAATAGTACCATCAAGGGATTCAGTCTCCGATCATCTCCACTGTGACTCCATTTGAGAAAACAATATGTATTCCATATCTCGATGAAAATCGAATTATTTAGCTCTTATAATAGAAATGACGCAATAAGAAACTAAAACCAAATCAGTAAAAGGAGCTTAATATTATGAGTAGCAAAGGACAATCATTAAAGGCAAAAACCTTTCACCGCTTACATCAGCAATCGTCCACCTTTGTTCTGCCAAATGCATGGGATGTAATCAGTGCAAAAATGTTTGAAGAATGCGGTCTTAAAGCGATTGGAACAACAAGTGCTGGCATTGCTGCTTCTTTGGGGTATCTGGATGGGCAAAGTATACCTCTTAACAAAATGGTTGAAACGATTGAGA
>JAPSLU010000090.1 GCA_031180405.1 Bacillus sp. (in: firmicutes)
GTGTACATAAACTTGTGTTGTTCTGGCTTGTAATCGGAATCGGAATCTATGTATTTGGGGTTTTTCAATACAATTGGTCTTTAAATGAGATGGCTGCAATATTTCTAATAATTGCAGTGGGAACTGCAATCATTGCAAAGATATCACCAAACAAACTTATCGTAGAATTCTTTAAGGGTGCTAAGGGATTAGTGTATGGAGCAATGATTATTGGAATGGCTCGTTCCATTGTAGTGGTGTTAGAAGATGGGAAGATCTTAGATACAATTGTTCAGGGTATGGCAAATCTGATGACACCTTTTACTAGTGTTATGGGTGCGTTGGTAATGTTTATTGCCAACTTATTATTTAATATCTTAGTTTCTTCTGGAAGTGGCCAGGCCGTTATAGTTATGCCAATTATGACACCATTGGCAGATATTATGGAAATTCCCAGACAAGTTGCAGTACAAGCATACAAAATGGGAGATGGTTTTACAAATGTAATTACACCTACATCTGGGATATTGATGGCAAATTTAGCAATTGCAGGTGTATCGTGGATAAAATGGATCCGGTTCATTTTTCCATTACTTATGATTTGGATCATCCTGGGATCAATTTTCCTTGTAATCGGCGTATGGATGAATTGGGGACCTTTTTAAATTGCGCTTTTTGAGCTCCCAATCACAGCCTGGAAAGTGATAATGAAGGTATACTGTAATTAAGAGCCTTCTTTCCTCTTATATAGAAAGAAGGCTTTTTTATTGTTATTAAAATACAAGTGGATTCTACCTGTCCTTCATAATATTTTTGAAATATCATTTTTTAAACTCTCCTTGTACCTCCATAGCTTTTTTCATTCTGATTATTTAGGTAACAAAATTTCTGCCTATGGAAGCATATCTGTTTACTTTTGGACCCGTAGTCTATGAACAGATCAGTTTGACATTAACTGTTTGTATTGTGTTTTATAATAATAAAAGGGATGCGTGTACTTTGGAAGCTGCTTCTTTAACTCCCTCAGTTCAATAGGCTTTTCTCACGAATACTCGTTCATTCGCAGGATTTCATCCTCCTAGGACCTAATTTTCTCTTAAAAAGGAGTAGATTCTGGACAATTAATAACGCCATTATGTTTAAAGTCCTCCAAATAGATATTAAAAGTTTGTCCTCTCTATGCCATAGAAAAAGTCCCCTCCAAGTAGTATTCTTTCCTCCATGGTAACATGAAGCTTTTTTTGAATGTCTACTTATAGGGGACAATAACAAGGTAGGCAGATTTTTACTTTTTAATCTGTCTACCTAAAGGGGAGCATATCAGATGACAGTTGGGTATAGTTATTATTTATTAGTAAATTAAAGTTGGTGATGCTCCTTCATATTTTTGTTTAAGTAGAAAGAATATCGGATAAAAATAAGCGCGAGTATAACGAATAATCCACCAATCCAACTTAAATTTACTATACTTGTATATTGGATAATGATTCCTCCTGATGCTGACCCCAACATCATTCCCACATTCATTAAGGCGGTATTAAAACTGAGTACTGTTTCGGACGATTGAGGTTTTAGTGAAATCAAATAAAATTGCTTTGCTGGTGTTGTTGTCCAAGTCGCAACTCCCCAAATAGCTAGTGTGACAAAAACACCTGCTATTGAGTACTGTGTAAATGTTAGTACAAATAGAGAAATGACATGAGCTGATAAACTAAGTAATATTGTTCGATTGGGTCCCCACTTATCTGCTGCATATCCTCCAAAGCGTGAACCAATAAAAGCAAAAGTACCTAAAACAAATAATGCGATACTCATCATCTCTATTGAAAAACCTGCGACATTACTTAGTAGTGGAGAGATATAAGCAAATACCATGGTGTATCCTAATATCCAAAAAATCGTAGTTATTAATCCGGTAAGGACGCGTTTATCTTTGATTATTTGCAACTGTTGCTTAAATGGCAGCGGCGGATTTCCTTTTATAGCTGGTAATAATTTATAAAGTGTGGCTAAAAGAAAAAGCGTACCGAGAGCAATGATAAGAAAAATGTAATGCCAATCAAAATACCCGGCTAAAAATGTTCCAATCGGTACTCCAAGTACTAATGAGACAGTAAAGCCAGTAATAACTGTTGCCATAGAGCTACCTCTTTTTTCTGGCGCTGCAATTTGTGCAGCGTAATTCGTTGCAACGACAATATATAATCCTCCACTCATTGCCATAATAACTCTGGACAACATGAGTAATACATAATTGAAGCTGATAAATGCAACCAAGTTTCCTAGAATAAACATAAAAATAGCATATAAAAGTACTTTTTTACGGTCTAACTTAGCGGTTAACATGACCAAGACTAATGCTCCAATAGCATAAGATAAAGAATAAATAGTGATTAACTGACCAGCAAGTGAAATAGAAATATCCAAATCAAAAGAAATCAATTCTAAAATTCCAGAAACAACAAATTCTGCTGTTCCTGTTACAAAAGATCCTAAGGCTAAAAGTATGATGATTAGCTGATTTATATTGTTCCTCATTTTGTACATCTCCTTATATTTGAAACGTTGCTTTTATTTTAAGTCCCGTGCTAACATAAGTAAAATTGGTATTTTTAATAAAGGAGATGAGTAATTACTCATGAGTATCGTTCGGTATGAAATCATTACAAAAGTAGTCGAGCTAGGAAGTTTTACAGAAACTGCTGAAAAATTAAACATGACTCAATCAGCCGTGAGTCATGCAGTTGCGAGTTTAGAATCTGAAATGGGAGTCTCCTTATTAATTCGTGATCGTAAAAAAGGAATCAAACTTACAGAGATAGGACAAAAAGTCCTTCCGCATATTAGAGAAGTGTTAAAAAGAGTGGAAACAATTAATCAAGAAATTGGGTTAGCGACCAACTTGGAAACAGGGATTATTCGTATTGGCACTTTTGCAAGTGCTTCTTCCTGTTTATTGCCTAAATTACTTGCAAAATTTCAGAAAAAACATCCTAAAATAGAATTCAAGTTTTACGAAGGAACTTATGAAGAGATTACGGAATGGTTGAGTTCAGGAATTATCGACATTGGATTTGTTGTAAAAGGGAGGACAAATCCAAATTTTGATTTGGTTCCTCTTATAAAAGACAATATGGTGGTAGCTTATCATCCAAATCACAGATTCCATTTCAAAGAAATAGTGGATATGGAAGATTTAATGGAAGAATCTTTTATTATGCCAACAGGGATGTATCAATCACATGTTGAGGAATTATTTGAAGAAGCGCAAATTAAACCATCTATTCTATTTGAAGTACACGACTGTACAACCATTGCCAATATGGTACAGGAAGGGCTTGGTGTTACTATTGGTCCTAAATTATTTTTAAAGACACAGCAAAACATAAAAATTAGTAAACTAAATATAAAAAACAGTCGTGAAGTTGCACTTGCTTGTCAATCCATTGAAAGTGCTTCTCCCGCGGTAAAGGAATTTCTGCATGTAGCACAAAGTGTTTTTGATTGAAAAAATAAGAAAAGAATTTTTAAAATACCAAATTACTCTTACTGTGAGTACCCTGGTGTTTTTAAGTTGGCATGTTTCAACGAAACATTGAAATGCTTGAACTAAAATGAAATACTTATCTAAAATATAATTAGTTTCTAATAGTTTTAAAACAGAAGACCAAGCAATAACTTCTTTACGTCCCCTTCTTTCTGAGACAGGTGAGGAAGTTAATCATTATTCATTACGGCATTCCGAACGTATAAAATAAAGAGTTAAATTGTTTTTTGAATCTTATGGTGAGGAACTACAAGAAGATTATTTGGATATGGTTTTTCTAAAGGATTATTAAAACACCCCTTTAGAAACCATATCCAAAGGGGTAAAACTGAGCAACTTTTTTACAAACGGTATAACTTTAAGTAATTAACTAGACCATAAAGATTGGCGTACATTATGTTCAAAATGTATGCCTTTTTGGTGAAAATTTAACATCTTTTACACCTTAACCAGAACAAATCAAATATGTCCACTAGGTATAATATATGAGCGTTAGCGTTCCCTTTACTTTGAAGAAGGGTCATGTAATCTTGATAGGTGTTGGAGCTAAGATTGTTGTTACGCAATCCGCCTATCGACCACTTACTTTATAGTTATTTCAGCAACCAGCGGATAGTGGTCCCAACGGCCAGCCTGTTCAAAATCAAATGAAACAAATTTATCCACATTCTTTAATATCTCTATTTATAAAAATAATGTTTTCCTCTTAGCGTTAATCCTTCTTAACGTTAAATTTGATTTAATAAAAAAACGCCCAATCCTAAGTATACCAAGTGTTTGAGCAATTTTTTAACCAGTTTTTATGGAAGCGTTAATTTGTATTATACGAACATTTATTCCATTGTTTTACATCCGCTGATCATACAGTTCTTTTCTTGCTTCATGATATAAACGAGCATACAGCTGCGTTTGGTGCGGGTCATTATGTCCTAATCGAAATAATGCCATTCCTTTCCGTGCTAAATAGGCAGCAAATGTAGGGTGAAATTTGGACATCTAGCTCTTATGGGAGTGTGACCTCACGCGCGCCTAAAAAGGCTTTTCTGATGTTCCCCACACTCTCGTGTAAATAGACAAATCGCTCTTTTCTACGTTTCCCATTTGGGATCGTTATCATGCGTTCCGGGCAATTAATATCCCCTTTTTTCATGTCAGCTATCTCTATAAGGCACAAAGCCCTGGCATCATGTAATTATGAAAGTAAGTTGTACAATCCAAAGGAATGTCTCAATTTTGAAGACATTCCTTTTTCTAACTAGAAATTTTTAGTTCCCCTTCTTACATAAAAGCACCCTTAAGTTAAAAAAGAAAATCTGCTCGATTAGCAGCTAATTTTAAATTATCTTGCAGTCTGCTGGATATTGGTCTGAATTTTCACCAGTAAGTTCGGCACATAAAGCCATAAGAAAAAGGATCTGCATAAACAAAAGAGAATAAATGCTGCCCATAGACCGTGGTTTCCGAAAAAATAGCTTAACGGATAAATCGCCAGTACGTAGCAAATTGCAGATAGAACCATAGAATTTCTAACATAGGATACTTCAGTTGCACCGGTAAAAATTCCGTAGCCCACCACACCAAAGCTAGCAGCAAAGGCAACAAGGGCAAGCCAAAAAGAATGGCCATCAATTAGCGTAAGAACTTCTTTCAGGTTTGTAAACAGAGGCCAAATCCAAAAATCCGCAAATATGAATACAATTACAATTATGCAGGGGGCATAGAAGCTCCATTGTTTGGTAATCCGGGTTACCAGTTGAAACTGCTGCACATCCTTCTTCCCAATTGCTCGGCCCGCCAATATGCTTGAGCCATTAGCAAACCCATCATAAACATACACTATTAAAAATTGCACCTGCATCAGAACGGCATTCGCTGCAAGAACACTGGTGCCAAATGCAGCTCCTCTTATAGTAAAAAGCTGAAATGCGAGAAGCAGACAGGCAGTCCGGATAAATAAATCTCTATTTACCGTAAACATTTTCATGAGTGCATTTTTTTCTATGAATGAACTGCGGGCAACAGATTGCATGTCTGAAAGTGTTATAACAAGCTTTCGCTTTACCATCCATGCCCCAACTACCGCAGAAACCACTTCTGAAAGCATTGTTCCTGCGGCAAGCCCCTTCATTCCCCAGTTCAACCCTATAGCAAACCATAAGCTCAGCAAAATATTAAGGCTATTTGAGGTTACCACAAGGATGAATGTTTTTCTTACCTCGGCTACTCCCATAAGCCATCCTATTAATACATACCCCGCAAGTACGAATGGCGAACCCCAAATCCGGATGGAAAAGTAAGTACTTGTGGCCTCCTCCACAGATGGCTCCGCTCCCATTAAGGCGCGTGTCGCTGTCAAAATCGGCTTTTGGAGCAGTACGAAAATAACTCCCATAAAGAGCGCAATCGCTATAGGCCGCAAAAGAGAAAGCAGCAAACCGTTCTTCTCTCCGCTTCCATCTGCCTGTGCGGCAAACCCAGATGTCGCAACCCTCAGGAAGCCGAATAACCAATACAAGGTATTAAAAATAAGTGTTCCCACCGCCACGCCGCCAATGTAGGATGCACCTGAAAAACGGCCTGCAATTGCCGTATCTGTGGCGCCTAGAAGCGAAGTGGTAATAGTAGATAAAACTAAAGTGCAAGGTAAGTCCGATGTTTCATAAAATAGGTACTCCTTTAAGAATGTAAACCAGCCAAATTGCCTATCTAGACCAGGCAATTTGACTGTATTATACGGAAGCGTTAAAAAATGGAGATTAGCTCTTTTGTATATGGATGGCGAACCTCCCCAAAAAGTTCATCTCGGTTAAATTCATCTACCAGCTCCCCTTCCCTCATGACAAGAATTCCCTGGCTCATCTGCCTGACATCAGCAAGATCGTGAGAAATAAATAGATAAGATAAAGACAAAGTCTTCTGCAGCTCGGCAAGTAGCTCTAGAGCAGACCCTTGCGTCAGTACTTCAAGGCTAGCTGTAGGCTCATCCAAAACAATGAGATAAGGTTCAATACTGATTGCCTTTGCAATGGTCACCCTCTGCCTTTGTCCTCCGCTTAATTCATAAGGGTATCGATCCGCCAGATCATTAGTAAGCTCCACTGCCTCAAGCAGCTGCTTGACAAAGGCACTTTTTGACGTATATGAGAAATATTTTAAGCTTAAATCCTCCTGGAACTGCAAATACGGATCCACAAGAGATTCCTTAATTTTAAGCTTCGGGTTTAAAGAGGCCATTGGATTTCGAAAAACGGCCTGGAAATGCGGATTATTACTCTCTGCACTACTACCCATTAACTCTTTTCTATATCGCTTTTGTTATAACTTTTTATTCAGAAACAAAATTAGAAAAAATCTGAAAAAAATCCATGAATAAATCTCATAATTCTCTATTCGCATTTCCACTTTCTACACAGGACATTAAATAAATCAATATGAGACTTATAATTGATTTATTTGTATTGTTACTTGAAACAAATTCTACTTTTGCTTTTGCATATTTTCTCGGTTTCCTATCATTTTTTCTGTGGTTCATAAAATCACCATATTTCAATTTATAAAAAATGATGAGGACCTAAAATAATTATTAAAGATCTATTATTTCCTTCCCGTTTTTAGATGAATCATCAGAAGTAATTCAATATTATTAATGACTTATATTATAAGGTTCCAAAATAATTAAAATGTAGGCACCATCACTTGTTACAGGATAGCAGCGATTTTTGAAGTTATAATTTATGTGTCTTATTGAAGAAAAGCACCCATTTATTTAAGTACATTTACCACAAACATTATATAAAATTTGGAAAAATAATGTCCCGTTGGAACTATATTTCCAGTAAACTTGTTATAATTAACAGGTACTGATATGTCTAACTTTCATGAAGGGATTGAGAACTATTGGCTGGATTAGGGAAAGATGAGCTATTAAAAGAATTAGCTACTAATGGCTACAATGTAGGGTTTGGAGCAAAAAAGAACTTTGCGACTTATGATATTATTTCAAAAGTTCCAGGGTTCATTTCATTAATAGGATTGTTAATTGGAGTAGGACAACTCGCTTATCCTGATGGTCCTTTTGATACTGGAATATCAACGGTCTTAATTATGGCAAGCATAGTTGGTATGACAATTACTCCTTTTAACAATGAAAAGGAAAAATATAATGAACAAGGCGTAAAAATAACTCAGCTTTTTAATGAGCTAAGACAGCTGTACTTCAAAGTTCAAAGCTCTTCAGCGACAGAATTTGAAAATGAAGAACGAGAAATGGCAGCGATTATGAATCAATATTATTCCATCAGTATGAGTAATCAAATCTTTGCAAGCGATTGGTACGCACACTATAAATTCTTTAGACAAATGCAGATTGACTGGATTGAAGAGCAAAAAAATTTTAAGTTATTTAGCGATAAAATACCTACATCATTTATTGTGTTTGTCGTTGTAATTGTACTTGCTATCCCGACATGGGTATTCATTTTCAAGGGGGAGTTACCATTTGTTGGCTGAATCATTTGAGAAGTTTGTAAATTTGCTTCAATTAGAAAATCAACATGATATTGATACAAAATTTAGAACCATCACCAAGCGTTTAAATATGAGCTATTATGATGGCAGTACCAGTGAGGAAGACCACGGTTATAAAGTGGGGTCGTTAGGTCGTAAAACTGCAATTAATGGTATCAGTGACATGGACATGTTGTTTGTACTTCCTAAATCAAAATTCAAACAATATGATGAGCATAAAAGTAACGGGCAATCAGCTTTACTACAGGATGTAAAGGCTCAGATAAGAAAACGATATCCAAATGAAAGTATTATAGTTCGTGGAGATGGACAAGTTGTTGTCATAACCTTTTCCAATTATGAAGTAGAAGTATGTCCTGCATTTGAAAATAGTGATGGTAGTTACAAATATCCAGATTCAAACAACGGAGGTACTTGGAAACGAACAGACCCCATGGTAGAGATTGGGGAAAGTGAATATATGATTGACTATACTAATGGTCACTACAAATATATTTGTCAAATGATTCGCGCTTGGAAAAATAACATTGGATTTAAGATGGGGGGATTATTAATAGATACATTGGTTCATAAGTTTTTTAACAAATATCCAGATTATGTGACAGCGACGTTCGAGGATTATTTGGTTTTATTTAAAGATTTATTTTTCTATCTACAAGGTCAAAGTAAAGAACAAAAGTATTGGCAAGCATTAGGAAGTAAACAACACGTTTATGATAAAGGCAAAGCTTTTATAGACAAAGCAGAGCAGGCCTACAATAAAATAAAAGATCTAACAGAAGAAAGCGAAGAACTTTATGAGATATTACAGGAAATGTTCGGTATTAATTTTCCTGTTCCTGAAGTTGTGCAAAAAGCTGAACTTAGTTCTTTTGCTTTGCGTGGGGATAACGAACTATTCATTGAAGAAATGTTTCAGGTTGATATTAAGTATAGATTGAAAATTGAGTGTGATGTAAAGGCAAATGGGTTTCGTGAAGGTTCACTACGGAGGTTTATAAAGGAAAAAATCCCTTTGCTTCATAAAAGGGAACTTAAATTTTATATAGATGTAAATGAGGTAGAAGATAAAGGAATGAAATATTCTATTTATTGGAAGGTTCGAAATCGTGGGCCAGAAGCTGTTGAAAAGAAAATGCAAAGAGGAGCAATTATTAAAGGGACTTCTCAAAAAGTAGAGCCCACTTCCTTTAATGGCCCACATTACGTAGAATGCTACATCATTAGTAATGGAATTTGTGTAGCAAAGGACCGTATCAATGTGCCAATCTTTCAAACCCCTTTTAAGATGAAAATCTAATCAAAGATAAAGAGCAACAAAAAATAACAGGTTAACACCCTTACTATACGAGTGACAATCCTGAGATCAATCAATGTATCGTGAAATCGATGATGATTTATTCAAGGAAGTAAATGCTATCTTATTATTTATCAAGACCTCAATTTAATAAAACCAATACAATAAACAAAGGCTGTTTAACATTAATGACTAATATTTAAACAGCCTTTTTATAATAAAAGGCTGTTCTATATAAAGTCAATCAAGTTAAGGTTACGGTCTTTGAATAGATTAGGATCTTTTTCTAGATAATACCTTTCAGCAGATCGACAAATGCACTCACATAATTTGTCGATATTTACTCTGACACTTTTTGTCTTTAATATTTTTGAGTTATTATTAGGTTGATGTCCCCAAGATGAACCAATCTTGTCTGCTCCACCTACTGCTAATTCAAATTCGTACGAAAAATAAAAATCTGCATCTTCTTTGTCACCCCAATTTCCTATATCTGAATTTCCAGCATGCAAAAAAGAACAACGTAAAAAATAACACATTTTCCCAGTTAAATATGGATTTTTAGCTTTAGTGTAATCATTTGTCCAACCTGAGGTATCTGCAAAATGGTGGTTTACCCAATTATCAAACCATGTTGCATATTGCTTTCCCACGTTCCGATCTCCATTTTTCTTAATAAAATGTGGGTATTCGATTTGCCCACAAATATCCGGTAAAGTTAATGACAGTGCAAGTGCAGATAGATAACTTTTATTAGTAAGAGCAAGATTAATGTCCTTTATTTTATCTAACAATCATTTTCACCTCTAGAATAAGCAGTCTCATTGTTAATTTAAGAATAAAGCCTCTCCACTTTTTTTGGAATGCTGGGTCGAACCTGTATATTTTTCCTTACTAAGTTAACTTGTCCCGTTAGCAAAATTAGAAAAAAACTGCCGAAATGGCAGCCTCGTTCTAAGCAACAGGATATTATCATTCCCCTGTTGTGCAATCCTAGAAGATTGTGGGTATTTATTGATTTTCATTAATCCAATGATTTCCTATAAGGATAGAAGTTCAAGTCTTAGGAAAGTAAAGACTGATGCGGTTGATGCTTACCATCTCTGCGAGCTGTTTTATAAAGAGGAGCTAGAGCCATATAAAAAACGAGGGGTCCAACTATTAAACCTTCGTAACCTTACAAGACAACACGAAAATATTACTGGAGTGTTCGTCCAAGACCAACTAACTCGAGAGGGGCTTTTTAATTATCTTAACATATATTACTATTATAAAAAGAGGAGTTGGTATGATATGGATGCCATTTTATTCGCTATACTTTTTACAATACCAGGTTTAATGGTCAGGAATATAGAGAAACGCCTTTATACAAAAACTAAAGAAGCGGACTCGGATATTATTAAACAATATAATTTCTTTATCGATAGCGCCTTTATTTATTTTCTGGGGTTAATTTTATATCAAATACTTCTTATAACACCTGCGTTAAATGGCTTAAATGAAATTGATATTAATGGCATCTTTTTAACAGGGAACGAACTAAAATTATTTATTTTCTATTTTCTATGGTCTTTGGCAATTTGTCTACCTTACGCTAAAACAAAAAAATTCCTTGTACAAACCTTGTTTTTATGGCTTTCAAATAACTTTAGAAGAAGAAAAAGTATGCCAATTGAAACTGTTTTTTCAAGTATTTGGGATGAAATCTTTGAAAACCCTGAAATGCCAATAACCAGTGATCAAATAGTTATCTTGGAGAAAGACGGATTGATATTAACACAAGGATATATAAAAAGATACTCTCCTCCACACTTGAGCAGAAGGGAGTTCCTATTGGAAGAAACCTCTTATGTGAAAGCTTTTCTTGATTCGGATAAAAAGTGTGAATCAGAAGATGAAAAACTACTAAATGTGGTAAAGATGGAGTATTATGATACTCAAACTGGAATAACTGTGAAATTCATTGATACATCAAAATTAGTAAGGTATCTTGCACAAGTCAACTCGAATTTTTAAATTACTTCTTGGGCGGCGGAGTTGCTCCTATTCTAGGTGTACTGCCCGGTTGAGGACCCCTTGTTCCTGGTTCATTTCTGATATCTGGACCTTTAGGAGTCGTGACAATAATATTAGTTGGTTTCATCTTAGTCTCCTTAATAATCGTACTAACATTTAGTAGTTTTTCACGTTCAATAATAATAGAAAAATTTAGTAAATAAAAGCCCTTCACATAATCGTGAGGGGCTAAAAGGTACTTAACTCGTTTTTCTTCTTTCTGTTTCATAAGATACCTATTGATTTTCTCTCATATATTCAGGTAAAAACCTTTCTACCTCACCAGCATTGAATGTATACTCCTCGTTATTTTTCAATCCATTTCGTGCTTCTCTATAATCCTTGCTTGTGGTAGTTGGAGACTCTTCATAAATCCTTGATAGTTGATTAAATAACTCATTTCTTTTCTCTATAAATTCTGACTTGTTGATAAGATCATCTTTATAGTCTGAAATTAACCTTAGATATTTATCTCTCATAAATAATAATTGTATAGCTGTAACCTTGTGAGCTTGTAAATCCTCTCTTTCTGAGGAACACAAATCGTAAATAGAGCAACCAGTGGCAACTAATGTCAGTCCAATAATTAGTAGATTGAAGTAGATTGAAGAGTTTGGGTAAACCTTAAATAAAGGAGAAAAAAAATTTGTAAGTGAACTAATAATTCCTGCAGAAGTTACAGATAGAAGAATAATCTGAATCAACTTCACACATTTTACCTTCTTGTTCAATCTTTCAACTGCCTTTTCATGGGTTTTATGAGTGTAAACTATTCTCCCATAGGTCTCCATAATATTATTATAATTATGATTCATATAAATACCTCGTTAACAACTTTGCCAAATAATTTTTCTGAAAAAAATCTCTTACTCTCTATATCCGCAGTATTAATTATTTTAAGTACCTCTCCTGCTGCTTCGAGTGCTTTGTCCTCAAATGTATATTTATCTCGATTAATTACATCTCCACTTCCGTATAACACCCAATAATTAACTTCTCTTTGTTTTGCTAAGTGCAATAAATAAAAACCAAATTGAACTTCCAGTGTATGAAATGTGTCCTTGATATGCTTAATAGAAAAATCAATAGCCAGATCATCTATCAATATTCCTGATATCTCGATATTATTTGCCATTTTCCAACCCCTTGCTAATCTACAGATTTCTTTGACTGCTCCTTGTGTCGCTTTATTAACAATATTAATGGCTTCTATTTCTTTAACGGGATCACATCGTTTCCATTCACCTTTCTTATTGGCATCTGGATATATGATTCCTCCATCAATTTCAAATGAAGGAACTATTTCAAATTTAACCCCGTCACTAAATTCTACAACCACCACTTGTCCATCACCTTTAGTTGAAGTCGTTGAATATGTGTCACTAATAGCCCTTTTTACATGTTGAAGCAAGGAAGATTGTCCGTTATATTGATAATTAGTGAAGCGGTGGTATTCAGATAGGGGTAATTTTACAATTATATCAACGTCACTAAACCCCTTAATAGCTGTTCCTCTTCCATATGACCCAACGTATCTGCAATTCCTGGAATCAGATTGAATCCCCCAATAATATTCATTTAGCACTTTTACAATTGGTGGTTACTGGTTTTTAAATGATTTGAAATCTTCTTAAAGTACATATAAGCTCCCTTTGAAAGAAAAAGTTTTCTATGCTCCCTTGATAATTATCTTATCATTTCTTCCTTTTTAAAATATAGAAATCTTTGTCTCTTTATTTAAATTTTCCTAATTTTTATTCTTGTTTTATTTCTGCTATATTAGTAAAGTTAATAGTAATAAGGGGAAATAGTGGAATACGATAACGATAATATTGATCTTAATAAAATCTATACCTATATTGAATTACCTGATAATCAAGCTGGGCGCTTTGACAATAGCGGAATTTCACATTTTAAATCGAAAGTTGGTAATGGTGAATTTCTTAGAGAGTGTAATAACTGTGGAATGAAGAAGTCAATTTAATTATTGGCTTTTTTATTTTGCTTAGACGGAGGGGATAACTAAACCGACCTGCTGGTACAAGTCGGCTAAGGGGAAGCTACTAAGATGGAACAAACAAATTTATTGTATCCTAAATTTCCTATTAATCTTTGTCGATTTTGTGTAAGACAAAGATTAAAATGGCAAATTATTTTCGGATAACACCGGCTCAACCGCTCTGACTATCCACGTGATATCATTTACCTCAAAAGGTAACTGTGATCACCGGAAGAATCTTAATAAAGGGTTCCATTTTACTTGTTTACAAACGAGCGTTAATTCATAAATAAGCGTTAATCCTTCTTAATGCTAAATATGATATGATTACAAAAACGACCAAACCCTTATATACCAAGGATTTGGCCGTTTACTAAGTAAAGTTTATGACTGCGTTAATTTGTATTATACGAACATTTGTTCCGATATTACACATCAGTTGATATACCAAAATTCGCTTTTTTTTACGTTTCCCTTTTGGGATTGTTATTATGCGTTCCGGTCAATTAATAACCTCCTTTTTCATGACAACAAACTCTGTAAGGCACACAGTCCTGGCATAATGTCATAAAGAAAGTAAGTTGTACTCTAGAAAAAACAAAGGAATGTCTCAATTTTGAAAACATTCCTTTTTCTAACTAATCTGTAAATTTTTAGTTCCCTTTCTTAAATAAAAGCACCCATTAGTTTAAGTACAATCTTTCACAATCTAACCAAATTACCTCGTGAATAGAAAAAAATAAATATTGGTAGGAGATTTACATACGATATTATTCATCAAATAACTCATATTTCTCAAAAGAAGGGCTCATAACTCTTCCAGCAATAGTTTTTCTGTCAATTCCTAGCTTCCTAGAAGCCTGGCTCATGCTTTCATACACAATGCCGTCTATCCGAATAGCCTTGCTTTTTCTATCATTCGGTTGAAGCTGTTGGCACGCTATATCTGCAGCTTTTATAACTCGAGTATAATTCGGATATACATCACTTAAGACCCTTTTGGCTATAACCTTTCGATTTATCCCGATTACTTCTTCAGCGTGCATCATGCTGCTATACTCTTTTCCGTCGATCATAACAGCTTTGCTTTTTCCGTTAGTTTTTCTCATGGTTTCCTTAGTAGCAGAACTCCGTTTTATTCCTTTTACTTTTTGCCCGATCAAAATCTGTATTTCACTAATTTTTTTGGAGTGCACTTCCGCAATTCTCTTTATTACTTCATCGCAGTTCGGATAGTGTTTCTCCCACCAAGATAAATACAATTTTTTATTTCTTATTCTGCTAGCAGTCCCACCAGGAAGCTCGTGTTCATCTTCAATTTCTCTATTCGTATATCCCTCTAGCATTTTTTCTATAATTATTTGAAACTCCTGTTCACTTACATTTCCTAATAGCTCAGCAACATCATTTGATTTCACAGCGTCATACTCTATATGCTGCCATAGATGCCTGTATCTTCTTTTATGACGGATAAGAGATACATATCTGTCATGCAGATCAAACAATTCACCGATGAATCTATTACTCTTACCGGCGATAAGCAGTTCAACTATATCCAAGAATTCTTCTTTAGTGATTTTGGCATTAGGATTTTTTTCGTCTTGGATCCGTTCAGAACCCTTCTTTTTCTGCTCTTCGCTCCAAGTATAACCATTCATCCCTTCGCCACCTAAGGTCATATTATATCCGTTGGTGAAAGAATCAAATTGTTTGATTATTTTCCTTTCGAGAATGGAGAGTTCAACATTCGATATATCCGCATGCTCTTCAACGATAAACCACTTAATTTCTTTATTATATTTTATGAATGCTCTTTGAAGGTGCGTATTGTAATGCTCACCTTTGTTCAACAGCAGCAAATGATCCTTAATCCGTTTTTGATTATGAATCACTGTATCTTTACCTATATAATATCGCCCGTTAATCCCCAGGGCGTAAATACCTTTAGACATTTCATTTCACCTCGCGTTTAATGTTAATTAAATGCCATTATATAATGGCTACCATAAAATGACAACCTAATCGTTTTTTGTTTAACTAAACCAGCTAATAGGAGTCAAGAATTTTTTATTAAAATATTTTTTCTACCGTGTTATACTTTTTGAAGGTACGCCAAATAACCCTCCAAATACGGTTTGGAAGGTTTTTCATTAGCTGCTTTT
>JAPSLU010000435.1 GCA_031180405.1 Bacillus sp. (in: firmicutes)
TTTACATGAAAAAAATATTG
This sequence comes from Bacillus sp. (in: firmicutes), assembly GCA_031180405.1. Lineage (GTDB taxonomy): Bacteria > Bacillota > Bacilli > Bacillales > Bacillaceae > Metabacillus. The sequence goes on from JAPSLU010000435.1 coordinate 21, forward strand.
TTCTCCATACGTATGAAACGGCCGACCATTTTATCCTTGAAATCACTGATCATGGAATTGGCATACCAAAAGAAGATCTTGAAAAAGTATTTGATCGGTTTTATCGAGTGGATAAAGCTAGGAGTAGAGAACAAGGTGGAACAGGACTTGGTCTAGCTATAGCTAAGAAAATTGTCAGTTTATATAATGGGACAATTGAAATAAAAAGTAAGGTTGGTCAAGGAACAAAAGTAATTGTTCGTTTTAATATATAATCTTCAACAAAGACGAAGAAAAGAGCAGGGGCAGAACGTTTTCCGAAATGGTAGAGTGCTACACTAATTTTTTATGACTTATTCAAAATAAGAGTAACTAACAAAGCCAGACAATCACGCGAAACTTTAGTATTTTTGTTTGGCTTTACTTATCCACGATAATTATGTTTGGAGTTTCTTTTCCATTGTCATGTAATGCTTATCGCTGCATAAGATGACTAGTAAGATTGTTTTTTTTCTGAAGATAGGGGCGATAAAAAATATTTTTAATTTTTTTACCATAAAAATGTGTAAAACTTTTGAAGCTGTAATTAAACCATGATAGAATAGAAATGTAAACGTTTTAAAAAAGTTTTTTCACTAGAAAGTGTAAGGCGCAATAACAAAGGGAAGATAAAAAATGATAATAAAAGTGGTGGAGGGAAATTTTCATGGAGAAGCCATCTGATGGTACAGTCTCATACCAACCAAGATTTTATGGGCCAAACTTAGGGCTCGTAATGGAGCTTTATGAGAAATACGTTCAAGATCCAAATTCAGTTGATGAAGAAATGAAAAGGCATTTTGATCAATGGGGTCCCCCAATTGATAATCAAGAAAAAACTAGCACGAATCATTTATCTCTACAGTCCGAAGTTCAAGTTGAAAAAATTATTGCAGCAGTAACATTAGTGAATAAGATAAGAGCATATGGACATTTAGCAGCTGATATTTATCCATTAAAGGATCATAAGAGAGAGTATGAGTTATTTGATTTAACTCGTTTTGCTCTAACGAAAGAAGATTTAGAAAAGATTCCAGCTCGTTTGATATGTCCAGATGCTCCTAACGATATAACGAATGGCTATGAAGCAGTTCAATATTTAAAAGAGATTTATACAAAGACCATTGCATTTGAATACTATCATGTTAATGACATTAAAGAAAAAAACTGGCTGCAGGCCAAAGTTGAATCAGGAAGCTTAAAACCAGCGTGTCATAAAGAATTAAAAAGAAAGCTCCTGAAAAGAGTAATTGAAGTAGAAGAATTCGAAAGTTTTTTACATAGAACATATGTCGGTCAAAAGAGATTTTCGATTGAAGGTCTAGATACAATGGTACCGATGATTGATGAGATTATTTCTGAATCAGTTTTAAAAGGTGCGCAAAATATCAATATTGGAATGGCACATAGAGGTCGATTAAATGTGTTAGCACATGTATTGGAAAAGCCTTATGAAATGATATTTGCTGAATTTCAGCATGCTCCTAATAAAAAGTTAGTACCATCCGAAGGATCTATAGGTATTAGCTTTGGCTGGACGGGGGATGTAAAATATCATTTAGGCTTAGATCGACAAATTAAATCAAATAATGTTTCTAATGTTCGGCTTACTCTTGCAAATAACCCTAGTCATCTTGAATTTGTTGGTGCAGTTGTAGAAGGATTTACTAGAGCGTCACAGGATGACAGAACAAAACCTGGATATCCAGAGGAAGATTCTAATAAATCACTAGCTATCTTAATCCACGGAGATGCTGCTTTCCCAGGGCAAGGGATTGTTTCGGAGACTTTAAATTTAACAGGGTTAAAGGGATATCGGACAGGTGGAACGATTCATATCATCGCGAATAACACAATTGGGTTTACAACAGAATCTAGTGATTCGAGATCTACTAGATATGCTAGTGATCTTGCAAAAGGATTTGAGATTCCAATAATTCACGTTAATGCAGATGATCCCGAAGCTTGCATAAAGGCTGCAAAACTTGCTATCGAATACAGAGAGAAGTTTAAGAAGGACTTTTTGAT
>JAPSLU010000091.1 GCA_031180405.1 Bacillus sp. (in: firmicutes)
AAGGGCTAGTACCTTGTTTAGCTTCGCGATGGTTTTCATCCCATTTAGCAATGTCATATCATCTGCTGCTTCAAACTCTTTATTTCCAGTTGTTGATATAAAAGCCTTAAAGCCAATGACACCAGAATTAGCAAGTGGCTCCAAATCTTGTTCATTTCCAGGAACAAGCCCCCCCCATAAACTAAAGTCTACATATGACTTTTCATTTCCGATTCTTGCTTTTTGGTCAAGTGCATCTTGATTAACGGTAGAAGGTATCCCGTTTAATGGCATATCAAAATATGTTGTACATCCTCCAGCAGCCATCATCATTGAACCCGTATGAAACCCTTCCCAGTGCTCCCTGCCTGGCTCACTAAAATGCACATGAACATCAATCATGCCCGGAAAAATATATTGATTAGCAGCGTCCCATTCACGGTCAGCGTTAGCCGTTATTCCTTTTTGAATGATGGCGATTTTCCCGTCTTTAATGCCGATGTCAGTATCTACTACACCAGTAGATAAAACTACTTTTCCATTTTTAATAATTAGATCTAAATGTTCCATGCGTCCTACTCCTTATTGAATATTTTCTATTTTTAATTAAAACATATTAACGTATTATTTCTAGTTTAGCGATTACACGGTAAAAATCCATTAGAAGAATTGTTAATTTTATTATTTTCATTTGTATACATTAACTAAAAACTGGTTGAAATTTCAGAACATACGGAATAATCCTGTGATTTGTAAAATTTGAGACACACTAAGAAGAAGCAAATGCCTCTTCACAATAAAAAAATAAGACTAAATCTACTGTGATTAAGTCTTATCTTTTCTATCCTTCTCTTACTCAGCATTGAACTCAGATACAGAATTTTGCAATGGCTTAAAACCAGGAATTCGGCATTCCACAATATCGCCATCACGGATGACTGCGGATCCTGGCGTACCAGTCATGATGATATCGCCAGCATTCAATGTCATGATTTGTGATAAAAACGAAACAATCCACCATGGCTGGTACATCATATTTTCCACAATATTCTGGTGGCGCACTTCTCCGTTCAATACCGTTTCGACCGAAATATCCTTTAGTACGGGAAACTCATCCGCTGTGATAAAATAAGGACCAAAACTAAAGAAAGTATCGAAACTTTTTGCCCTTTGCATATAACGCGGATTTTTAGCATGAATATCCTTGGCCGTTACATCTAAAGAAGTGGTAAAACCAGCTACAACATGAATCGCATTCTCTTCCGTTACATTCTTACATGTTTTTCCGATAATGATAGAAAGCTCAGCCTCTGCTGTTACTTCACTAGATTGAGACGGCAGTTTAATAGACTCATCCGGTCCAATCAAACTTGAATTTGGTTTCATAAAAATAACAGGCTCTTCCTGAGGTGCTTGGCCAGACAATTCTATCGCTTTTTCAACATAATTCATACCAACCCCTAAAATCTTCCCAGGATTTTTATATGGAGGAGCGTATTGTATATCTTCGGCCGCTACAGATGGGAAGGACGCTAATTTGTGTTCTCCCTCTGATTGATACCAATGGATTAGTTCATCTAATTGGTTTTCTTGAATAAGACCAAAAAGGTCTGTTCTCCACCCTTTTCCTTCTTTCTCATTAATGGTTTCAATCGAAACCATTTGTTCACCGTTAATGATGACGACAAATTCTTTCTCTTCTACATTCACCGTTGCTAGTTTCATCTTTCAAAATCTCCTATCCAATGATTCCTTCGTTTTTACTTGTTTTGTTTTAGATCAAGCTTTTCCTTTACGAAATCATTTGCCCATTTCAATAACTTTAGGTCTTGATTTCGATTTGCAATGATAGATAATCCAATTGGGAGTCCATTGACCTCTGCCAAAGGAAGCGTGATTTGTGGCAGACCTGATAATCCGGCTATACAAGTCAACTGCATCGTTTTGGCACGGTATTGCTCTGCTTGTTCTCCATGATTATTCAATGGAGGTGCAACTCCAGGAGCGGTTGGAATGACGAGTAGACCATCATCACCTAAAAGACTTGTAAGTGATTGTGTCATTTTCTTCCTTAGTTCAAATTTTGGAAGGTTTTCGCTCTTTTTATATGTACTAGCCAATTCAAATCTTTCTGAAATTCCCGGTCCAAAAGTTGGATTTTCCTTTTGAATCCATTCCCCATGCTCGCTCCAAATCTCTATTGCCTGAAGAGTACGAAAGGTAGCCGACCACTCTGCTAACCCCTCTTTTGAAATTTCAACCGATTCACGTTCGTTAACTGCTTTTTCTATTGAGGGAATAAAAGCTGATAATGCTTCTTTCGTCTCCTGATCTAGTACTTCCCATGCTTCTTTCACGAATAAAGCTCGGGTAAACTCCCCTTCTACCTGTTGACCATCAAGTAAAATACGACCAACTTCTAGTAATAATTCTGAATTTCCTGCCATCCATCCAACCGTGTCAAAACTCTTCGCCAGTGGAATAACCCCTTCAATTGGTACCGCCCCGTGTGTAGGACGTATCCCATATAGCCCACAGTAGGAGGAAGGAATGCGAACAGATCCCCCTGTATCCGTTCCTAACGCAAAGTCAACTAAACCAGCTGAAACGGCAACGGCAGACCCACTGGATGATCCACCTGGAATCCGACCCGGAGCCTTTGGGTTTACAGGCGTCCCATAATGAAAATTCTCACCGTTCAAACTGTACATTAGTTCATCTGTATGGGCAGTCCCAGTCAACTTTGCCCCATTATTAAGAAGACGTTCAATTGTTGGCGCATGTTTGACAGCAGGACTGTGCGTTTTAAGCCAATCAGGGTTCCCTGCTGTGCTTGTATAGCCTTGTATATCAAAAACATCTTTTACAGCAAAGGTTAACCCGTTTAGTGATCCTGCCCCGGCTGGTTCCCTCACCAAATCCTTATTTACAAATGCATTCCAATTATCCTGCATGATGAATTCCTCCTAATTGACATTATTGTTTTATGCTTTCCTAATTTTATACTTTAGAACGAAGTCGTCCTTTTTATTTTGCTCTTTCTTTTTAGGTGTTTTTTTAGATTGACTATTTTCTATTATTAACGAAAGAAGAATCCCTACTAAAAGTCCATTGCTTACAAGCGGGCGCAGGATTCCAGGTACCGATTCGAAATAGCTAGAAGGAAATGACATGAAACAAATTCCTACAAATAAAGGAACAGCTAGACGATATATATTGGCAGGATTTAGCTGAATTTGAGCAAAATATTGTAAAGATGACTGTAAAAGACGTAAATAGGTCACGAACAATACAGCACTTCCTATACTTAAAGGAAGTTTTGCCATCAAATTACTGATTGCTGGTATGATTCCCATTAGCATAAAGATTGCTCCTCCAATTATAAAAGGAAGTCTATCGAAAATTTTCGTTTGATTAAGAAAGCCAATAGATGACACATACGGTGCATATGGAACCATTCCAAATAATCCAGCAATCATGACAAATAGACCACTTATTGTAAAAGAACGACGATATTGTTTCATCGATGTATTTGTTCGATAAATGTCTTCCGTTCCTTTTAACGCTCCAAATGTATTAGAAGTATTAAGCAATCCAGCGATCACCGCAAGGATAATAAGACCTGCATCAAAGCTAGGTGCCCCAAGTGGAAAGAATTCAAAGCTCATATTCCCCGTTACCTGTAGAGCATCCTCTTGATTGAATAGTAAGGCATATAGAATCCATCCACCGATAATCCCAATTAATAAGGAATATTTACCTATGGAAGGAGAGACTTTAATGCTGAAAATAATAATAAACGCTGCGACCACACTTGATAAAAGAAATACAGGCATATCAATCTGAGGTGATTGTGAGTGAGCCCCAAATGGAATACCAAGCATTCCTTTAAGGAAAATCGTGTTTAATCTTATTCCTAACAGAAGCATAAATACTGCCATAACACCATGGTTAAACCATTTTGAAATAAACTGAGAAAGACCGCTCAATCCGATGACCACGGTGATTATTCCAGAGATCACGATTCCAACACTAAGACTTCCTCCAACTTCTAATAAAGACATGCCCTGAGAAGGTGCTACATAACTAACACTTAAAATTACCCCCCACCACAAACCAGACTGCCCTTCCATAATGGAACGCTTATGGCCGAATAATGCTTGTAAAATGCAGGCCAATCCCGTAAAAAAAAATGAAAATTGAATTAATGGAATCAGTTTTTCATGAGGAAGTTGAAAAGCGGCTCCTACTGTAATTGGAATGACAACTGTGTTAGTGAATAGGAAGAAAAGCCATTGAAATCCGCCAAGCCAATGTTCTAATTTGAGTAATTTTGTCATAAACTCACCCTTCAACTAATGGAAAAGACCGATATCTCGCCCTCTTTCAAAAAAATCCTTTGTTCTTTAACAAAACAAACGTTTGATCTTCTCTTGCAAAAAGATTCCGGGAAATTTCCGGAATCTTTTTGACACAAAGTTCAACTTTTTTTACTCTTATTTTGTGGAGAAATCAGCAGCTTCTTGACCTTTTTGCTCCAAAGTAGCCGATTCGTATACATCAAGTGCAGCCTGTAAACCTTTTCCGATCTGAATCTGTGCACCATGACGAATTAGAACGGCCTCAAGTGCTGAAAGAACAAATAAAATGTTTTCTTTTCTGCAGCTATATCCCATTGTTCCTATTCTCCAAATTTTTCCTTGTAATGGTCCGAATGAGCTTGCAATCTCGATACCAAATTGATCAAGCATCATCTTTCTTACGGATTCACCGTCAATGCCAGATGGGATATTCACACATGTTACCATTGGAAGCTTCCATGCAACATCATTAAATAAATCCAAGCCCATTGCTTTTAGACCTTCCATCAGAGCTTTTTCATGGTAACGATGTCTAGCAAAACGCTCTTGTAATCCCTCTTGCAAGACAATGCGCAATCCTTCACGTAAAGCATAGATCATTGAAGTCGCCTCAGTATGGTGGTTAAGTCTTCTTGGTCCCCAATAATCCTGAAGCTGAGTAAGATCGAAATAATTACTGCGGATCGGATGCTGAACATGTACTTGATCATGTTCTGTTGCTACTCCTCTTTCAACCTTTTTGCGAACAGAGATTAGCTTTTCAACCCGCTCATTATAAGTAATTGGTGCCATTCCAGAAGGAACTGATAAGTTTTTCTGTGTACCACCGATCACGGCGTCAAGCTGCCATTCATCGACTTTCACATCTGTTCCACCAATGCTTGCGACGGCATCAACAATACATAACACATCTTGCTCTCGGCAGGCAGGACCAATTTTATCTAGTGGCTGCATACAGCCAGTTGAAGTTTCACCGTGTACAATTGCAAGTACTTTCGGCTTCACTCTTTTCATTTCATCGATAATGACCTGCTGATCAAACACTTCTCCCCATTTACATTCAATAATATGGATTTCTGCCTCATTTCTCTCAGCGATCTCCGTGAGCAAATGGCCAAATCTTCCATAGATCGGAATTAGCACTTTATCTCCTGGCTCTATTACACTTGTTAAAACAGCCTCTATACCAGAACGAGAAGTTCCGTCAACAGGAAAGGCCCACTGGTTTTTTGTTTGGAAGAGGTCGCGAAGCATCTCCATAGTATCATTCATCAGTTGAGTGAAAGCTGGGTCAAACTGGCCAAGAATTGGGTTGCTCATAGCACGCAATACTCTTGGATCAACTTCTACAGGCCCTGGAGTCATAATCGTACGTAACGGTGTGTTCATTTCTGCATAAACTTTCATTCTTATTTCCTCCTTAATAAGCTAACTCATATAAAACCTTTATTAATATCTGGATACCTTTTTCTAAATCCTCTGTGCTTGTAAACTCAAGAGGTGAATGACTCATTCCCTTGTGACTTGGCACAAATAATAAGGATGTCGGATAGTACTGACCGAAAATTTGGGAATCATGGCCGGCTCCACTTGTCATTTTCTTATACGATACTTTTTCGTTATTTAAAATCGATTCAGTGACTTTATTGAGATGTTCACTCATTTTTACTGGTTTTTCATTCATCCAATTATTAATATGAAGCTGAGTCTCATGACGGTTTGTAATCGTAGTAAATTCTTTGAACACTTCATCACAGAATGATACTAACACTTCTTCATCTGGGTGGCGTGTATCTATGCTAAAGATTGCTTTTCCTGGAATAACATTAGAGATGTTTGGCTCTAACGTTATTTGACCAACGGTACAAACAAGGTCTGGAGAAGTTTCTTTTGCTTTTTTTAGGAGTAGATAAATCATTTCTGTTGCCGCATGCATCGCATCTTTTCGATAGTTCATTGGAGTTGTTCCAGCATGGTTGCTTTCTCCTGTTACGGTGATCGTAAATCTTTTCTGTCCTACAATATGGCTGACTAGTCCGATTGATTTCCCTTCTAGTTCCAATACTTGCCCTTGCTCGACATGCAGTTCTATAAAACATTCTAGATCATTACGTCTAGGACTACGATATTTCCCTTGCCCGAATCCTGCTTGCTTCATTGCTTCAACAAAAGGTATACCCTTTGAATCTTTTAAGTTATGAATATCTTCAAATGATTTTAGCCCGACAATACTTCCCGAGCCCCAATAGGTCATTGGAAAGCGGCTGCCTTCTTCTTCACATAATGAAACGACTTCTATGTTCTTTTTGGGAGAACCATATTCTTCTTTTAAATATTGAAGAGCAATTAATCCGGCGATAACACCATATGCTCCGTCATATTTCCCGCCGTTTACAACGGTATCAATATGAGAACCTGTTAAAATGACCCCATCTTCTTTTAAAGTTCCTTCTAATCTTCCAAATAAATTCCCTACATCATCAAAGTAGGCGTTGAGTCCAATCTTATGCATTCTTTGTTCAAGTGCCTGTTGTGCAAACAACCATTCATCCGTATACAAGGGACGAGTCACCCCATTGTTATCGGTTTTCCCAAATGATGCCAACCACTCTACCGTCTCTTCAATTTGTTCGTATAAGACAGGTGATTTTTTCTCATTTTTGATCAAATGAATCCCCTACTCCCTCCGCTAATATGTAAACATTCGTCCTTTTATCACATAGCTTGTTATTTACATTGATTTTAAATGATTTCCTTGCTAAAATCATTAACATAATTGTAGAACATCTAGAAGATTCATTGTGTATGTTAACTAAAAATAATCTTATTTGAACGGGTACATGATATAAAGGAGAATAAAAAATATGAGGGTCAATGAATTATTAATGATACCTGTGTTTCAAGGAGCTACTTTACGTGCAGGGAAATTAGGGGTGGACCGTGAAGTGAATTCTGTGAATATGATGGATGCCCCTGACATCATCCACTTTTTAAAGAAGAAAGAATTACTAGTCACAACCGCTTTCCATGTTAAGGACGACCTAAATTCATTGTTGTTACTTATTAAAGAAATGGAAAAACAAGGATGTTCAGGGCTAGGAATTAAAACAAAGCGATTTTTACAAGAAATACCTCAAGAAGCGATTACACTTGCAGACGAGCTACAATTCCCACTTTTTGAACTTCCAGTCGAGGTATCTTTAGGAGATATTGTTAGTAAATCACTAAGCCATATTCTTGATATCCGAACGAACGAGCTGCACAATGCTATGCAAGCCCATCAGGAATTTACGAATCAAGTCATGAGCGGGAAAGGGATTCATGAAATTCTGGTTAGTCTTTCTACTCTTATTGACTTTCCGGTTGCCCTCCTGAACCATCGTTTACAACCAATAGGAAAATCGACTAAAACCCCTGCTATGTATAAACACTTTGAGACTTTTATAACAGGTGGTCATCTGATTCATCTTTCAAAAACAACGATGTTAACATTTTCTTTATTGGATAATCAAGAGACGGTGAGCCTTTTTCCCGTATACACCCACAAACAATATAGCTTCATCTGTGTTCATGGGCATATTCCATTTACAGACCGTTCCACTATTTTAACAATAAAACAGGCGTCAAATGTCATTGCGTTTGAGCTAATGAAAGAAAATGCCTTAAAGCAAAATGCAAGACGAATTCAAAATGAATTTTTCACGAATTTTATAAACGGTACTTTCACGACTGTCGGAGAAATCATCAGTCGTGGAAAAGAGTTCAAATTGGAAAATGAACAACGCTATGTTTGTGCAGTCGGCAAAATTGAAGACGAAGACAGGTCGATCTCGTATGCACAGTATCAGGCTGAGCAAGACGTAATTTACGATATAATTGAAGCTGAGTTGCCGCATTTTCATCAAAATGTCCACCTTTTCACTTTGGATGATACGTATATTTTGCTCCTTGAGTTAAAAGATGGGTGGAAATACACGGACGAACCTTTCTTTTCGTTTTTAGAAGAAATTCAATCAAAAATCTCTACCCTTTTCCATAAAGATCTTTCATTTGGAATAAGTAATTATGCACAGCAGCTTGTTGATGTCCCTATTTCTTATAAAGAAGCAAAGGACACCCTTTATTATGGTCATTTATCAGGAAAGAAACGATTTATTGAATTTCACCAACCAAAGGAAGTTTCAGAAATCATACGGATGGTTCCTTACGATCAGCTAAAAAAATTCTACGATGATACCTTCCAAGGATTTGTTGATCAACCCAAAAAAGACCATCAAGTCCTGCTTCATACACTATCTGTTTTTTTGGAAACACATTGTCAATTATCTGAAACCGCCAACCGTCTATTTGTTCACCGCAATACGGTAATCTATCGTTTAGAAAAGTGCGAAGAAATCATTGGTAGAAATATAAAAGATCCAGAGGAAACACTCCGATTACGTCTTGCTTTTAGGATTAAAGCGTTAATCCAAGGAAACAGTTAAATAGGCTAATGGAAACGACATAAGCTAGATGTTTTATTAGACAAGGCGGACTCAAAAGTCTAGATTAGATCTTAGACCTTTGAGTTAGCCCTTTTTTAAGGCTGATGCAGATAAGGTTTCAAAACCGGGACGTTCCATTCCACTATCGATTTAAAATGGTTTTCAAAAGCAACAACCATATAAAAACACCCTTTTTTTAAAGACATATTTAAAAAATCGTTCTATTTGTATAATGAACTTACCCTACGATTTTTTATTGAACATGATCATATCCCTTTCATTAGTTCTTCCAATAGACCTCGGAATTCTCATCCCTCAAAATTATTTATATACCATTGTTCATGAAGCTGTAGAAATACTTGTTGGTTCAACCCTACGAGGTGGTGGACATGCCTTTCCGAAAATCCCACTATTTGAATCTTTCCAAAAACAAATAAGAATAGGGTGCTAAAAAGGTCGTCATTTAATGACCTTTTTAGTCACCCTATTTAATTTTGATTAGATGGTGAATTTTATTTTATTCTAATAAAAACTTTTGGTTTCATATGGATGGGAATAGGGATTTCAAATAGTTCCTATTCTTTTAGTCGTTGTACTGCTTAATTTTTCACTATTTATTTAAATCATTGTATTTTTCAGTTAATTTATACAAAAAAAAAATTTAAAACTCACAAATATGTCAATGACTCAATGGAGTATTTCCTATAAAATCTACTTATGTTAGATTTCTTAACATTAATTCATGAATAGAATTCGTCTTATTTTTTTGAGTCGAATTTTTAGATAATTCCAAAAAGAGACAAAATTGGCTACTAACGCCGAACATAAAAAAGGAGTGAAATACACATGTCTGCAAATCTAGCGAAGAATTTGTCCGAAGGTATACCTGTCAGCCAAGCTACTAATGTAGATGAATCCCTGAAGCCAAAAAACAAAGAAGATCGGACGGTAAGTCCACTTGATTATATCTTCATGTGGATTGGTGATGGGGTTAATTTAGGAAATATGACGCTGGGAGCTAGCTTGGTAATTGCTGGAATGGCTACCCTGAACATTTATCAGACCTTTGCGGCAGCAATTATTGCCATTGCAATTATTTCAACAATCTTTGCTTTAAATGATCGTATTGGATATCAAACTGGTATTCCATATGTCATGCAGTTACGAATGTCCTTCGGTTCTAAAGGTTCCATCATTTCCTCATTATTGCGTGGAATTCCCGCAATCATCTGGTACGGCTTTCAAAGCTGGATTGGTGGTACTGCCTTAAATGAAATTATGAAGATTGTGACAAATGGCTCTTTTGACAATGTTTTTATTTGCTTTGTCATACTTCAGGTATTCCAAACGATTCTTTCGCAATACGGCTTCCACGCCATTAAATGGGTAGAAACACTTGTTTCGATTGTCATTATGCTTGCACTCATTTACGTATTTTATGTTCTAGTGACTTCTCATACCGAAGTGATTGCAGAAACATGGGTTAACGCAAAAGGTTCATGGGGATTGCCATTCTTTGCTTTCATCATGATGTTTATGGGTAATTATGCAGCGATTTTCTTAAGTGCTGCAGATTATTCAAGAGAGTTAAAAACTGGCATTAGCAACACAAAACGAGGACTTTTATACTTTTTCCCAATTTTAATTGCTTATGGATTAACCCTAACAATTGGAGCTATGCTTGCATCTGCAACAGGAATTTCAAATCCCGTAAAAGCATTTGCTGTTGTAGTCGATAATTCATATATTACCCTATTTGTCTCAGCATTTATTGTAATGGGCGCAGTAGGAGTAAACATGGTAGCCAATATTATTCCACCAACATATGTTATAACATTGATCACAAAATTAAAGTACAAGCCTGCTGTAACCATTGCTGGACTGCTCGCATTTGCTTCTTTCCCTTGGGTTCTTGTAAAGGATTCTTCAGCAGAAGGTCTTGGAACATTTATTCTTATTTATTCCGCCTTTTTAGGCCCTATCGTCGCTATTTTATTAGTTGAATTCTATATTTTAAGAAAACAAAAGGTCAATGTTGACGATTTATATAAAGAAGACGGACCGTTTTCAGGATTCAATCCTGCTGCCGTCCTTGCCATGCTAATTGGTGCTGGTGCAGCTTTTCTAATGGTGGAACTTTCATGGATTATCGGACTACTTGTTGCAGGTATTTCGTATCTTCTATTAACTAAATTCGCCTTTAAAGATTCCAAGTTTAAAAATGGGACAATCTTTGAGAAAAAATAACTGATTTTTTTAAACCTAGAGGTAGTGAAAAGCCTCTAGGTTTTTTAGATTTAGCTGAGTGGCACGGCTCGATCTCTTTCAAGTCTTGAAAGTGTTTCTTCTTCGAATATCGGGGAGCCAGTATTTATTCTATTACCTGATATTCCTCGGTTAAGTACGGAAAACGTTTGATTCTTTATTTCTTTATCTAGTCGGGCATTTAAAACATCCGTCCAGCGTCGATTTTGATTCGAGGTTGATAAATGTCCATCTGTAATGGAATCTCCTAATGCAACAATAAAACGAGACTTTTTATTTAATTTGTTATTACATCAACGCCAGATAATAAAACCAAGCATTAAATTTCTGACTAAATGCATTTCCAGACTCGCTAGTAAAATCACCTTTTGATGAAACATATGACGTTTTGTTTGAGGTAAAATGCCAAGTTGTGGGCCACTATTATTTGGAATAAATACACTGATACTTAAAACTGAACCATCCGTTACTTTAAATGGAATCAGATCACTATATATTTCTTGCCCTTTTTGAATTGTGACGACTCTTTATGATCAAGTTTTTGTAATACCATAAACGACTACAGCGCCATAACTATATTTAAAGTATTAAAACATTATGCTTCATTAATCATATGACGTAATTCACCATTTGAAAAAACCCCTTTTATTCCAGGTTTACACTTTAAATAATCCAAAATTTGGTCTTCATTTAATCCAATTTCTCGCTTTAGTCCTATTATGATTGTAAAAAGGTATTCCTTTGAAGGTTTTCGAGCCTCTTCTAGTTTGAAATTTTGGGTAGAAGTAAAGGTAAAGACAGGATCTCCCTCACAATCACCGATATAGACTATATTCCCATACCAAGAATCCCTAAATTTTTTTGATCCACTTTCTACAACATCATATAAATCTATATCAGTATTTTCTATGTTGTTTTCCTGGCTAACGATGTCTTCAAATTGTTCTTTACTTAGCAAATACATATAGCTGTAAGTGGCATATGAACAACTTTTATCTAGTCCGATAAAAGCAACACCACCATTCCAACGGCTCGATATTTTGGAAAAATACATCTGATAATTTAAGATATATGCCCTTTCCTTTTTCGGAAGAATCTTGTCTCTACACCCTCTTTCCTTTTGGGTAGAGCCTTTTGGCGTACCCCCAAAGATATAGCATAAAAAACGATCTCTATTCATGTTGGAACCATAGCTTGCATACCACACAAAATCATTATCAATCATAAATTCCTCCTATAACCTTTAGGTACCTGGAAGGAAACACCGTGGATTGTAACTCTCTAATAAGTTATTTTATTTTTATCAAAAAAATGATAAAAGAAGTGACCAATGGTGGGACGAGGGGTCAGGTTCATTGTCCCAGATTAATGGGTCAGCTCAGAACCTGTCCCTCTGACCCTTTAGATTCCAATTTGAGTGGTATGATAATTTTTAAGGAGACAAAGGAAAAATAGTTATCCTCAGGGGGCATTTCATCCGAAACAATCGGATTCTTCTAAAGTTCAGCGCGTACCATTCTAAACTTTGCCATTTGACCATAATCCTTGGTCATATTTGGCTTCAAAAAAAATCACCTTTTATAAGATATATATAGTGGAACGAGTAAAAAAGGATGGTGATCCCAAAAATAAGGGTTTAATAGATATATTGCTTATCGTATCAATCTTTAAGAACAAATTTCATAGATCGTTGGACTCTCCTCTTGCATCATAACTAATACCACTAGTGTTACGTTTGCACCATGTTAGGCATATTTAGCAATTGTACCCCCCTCGCTAAATAAAGTCTGTTCCGTGAGCGCTTTCCATTAACAGATTGGTATTTTCGAAACAGTTAATCCTTAGGTTTATTCATGTATTTTCCTCTTTATAAGCAAAATAAAAGACTTTTTGAAATGAGGTATTTCAAAAAGTCTTTTTTGTTCTATTCTTTTCGAGAAGAAATAGATGAATTTAAAGCAAGGATTAGAAATATTAATAAGCCTCTTGCTACAGCTTGCCAATAAAAATTAAGCCCAATTAAATTAAGTCCATTTGCCACAATCCCGAAAAACAGAACACCAATTAACGTTCCCGTTATGTTTGTATATCCATTTCGGTTTAAGGTACTACCAATGAACACTGCCCCAATGGCATCCATTAAGAAATATTGTCCGCTCAGCGGCGTGAACCCGGTGAGAACGGAGGCTCCAATCATCCCTGCAAACGCACAAATCACACCACTTAACACAAAAGCATATAGTGTATATCGTTTGATTGGCACACCTGAAAGGTGCGCAGCCTCTTTTTGTGATCCAACTGCATATAAGTGTCGTCCAAAAATGGTCCGTTTTAAAACAAAATGGGCGATAATTGCTATGAGTAAGGCAATAAGGATCGAGAATTTAAAATCAATTCGAGTTCCTTCTAGTGATTCAAAAACAAATAAACTCCCACTACCTAAAAACTTAAATGCTTCATCCATACTTGGTAGAAAAATAGGTTCTCCACCATGCGTCATTATTTTTTGAATACTTTCTCCAATAAATAGGGTACCAAGTGTTACTAAAAAGGGTGTGATTTTCACTTTAACAACAAAGAAACCATTAAATAGTCCAATCAAAGCACCTGCGAGTAAACCTAGTAATATGGCTGGAATCCACCCAAATCCTGCAGAAAGCAGCATGATTGCGACCATTGCACCTAAATCATAGGATACGGCAATTGACAAATCAATTCCACCACTCGCAACAACAAAAGTTAAACCAATGGCCACTATTGCTAAAATAGCTGATTGACTTAAAATATTCGCAATGTTCGGTAATGTTAGGAAGATAGGTGATACTATTGAAAAAACAATAATGACGGCTACTAGAGCTAGTACTGTACTATAACGTGCAAGATCTGTTTTACCATTAAATAAAGACCTTGTTCCTGTTCTCGAAAATTTAGACATTTTTAATCATTCTCCTTTGCTGTGTCGTTGATATCGAGACAGCGGCCAAAATAAGTGCGCCCTTAATTGCATAAACCCAATAGGTTGGAACATTAATTAAGGTAAAACCGTTAGATAACATTCCAACAAAAAGCGCACTCAAAATAGCACCTTGGATATTTGGAACAGAAAGCCGACTAAAAATAGCACTCATTAAACCAGCTAATAAAATATCTAGAAACATTGAATCTCCTATTCCAGGAACACTTCCAGATAATCTAGAAGATA
Organism: Bacillus sp. (in: firmicutes); assembly: GCA_031180405.1. Classification (GTDB taxonomy): domain Bacteria; phylum Bacillota; class Bacilli; order Bacillales; family Bacillaceae; genus Metabacillus. The sequence continues at coordinate 14,292 of JAPSLU010000091.1, forward strand.
CTAATAAACCGGCAATCCCAGCCGTAATACCCGCAATTACGTACGTTGAAGACATAATCAGCTTTACATTTATTCCGGCAATTTTAGCCGCTTGTGGGTTGCCTCCTACAGCGTATACCCAATTTCCGAATATTGTTTTGTTATGAAGGATATATAATACTACCCCTACAATGGCAAAGACCCAGATCGGTAACGGCAAACCTAAGAATCCTGTAGTTCCAATGTATAGTAGGGTAGGATCTTTAACAGCAACTGTCACATTGTTTGTAATTAGTAAGATGACACCTTGTAATAAATACATCATTGAAAGAGTGCTTAAAAGTGGAATAATCTTAAGCTTTACAATGCTAAAAGCATTTATTACACCTATTAGTACACTCACTAGTAGAGCCATACCAAAAGCTATAAACAAAGAATGTCCTTGGTTCAGTAGAATAGAGGTTATGGCTACATTTATCGCAAGATTGTTTCCTAGGGATAAATCAATACCACCACGAATAATATGGTTTCCCCCACCAATTAGGATGGAAGTCATTCCGCATGCAACGATACCTAAGGCACTTGATTGAACTAAAATATTAATGATATTAGCACCTGTTAAAAAGTTTGGTGATGCAAGCGAGAAAAATGCTGCAACCACGATAAAGGCAATATAACCACTATATCTAAGTAGAAGTTGAGCAATGACTATTCCTTTAGTTGTGCTAGCTGGTTGGTTCATCTTGGTTCCCTCCCATCATACTAACCATAATCTGGTCTGAAGTTACATCGCCTTTATGCTCTTCAATAACTTGACCACGATACATGACCAATATCCGGTCACTTAATCCAACAATTTCTTGAAGATCCTGAGAAATCAATAATACAGCTGCGCCATTTCTAGCCATTTCATTGATAAGTGCATAGATTTCAGCTTTTGCGCCAACATCAACAGCAGATGTCGGTTGATTTAGAATATATAATTTTGACCCACTACTTAACCACTTAGCAATAACGACCTTCTGTTGATTTCCACCACTTAGATAATTCACCGCTTCTTCTTGATCAGGTGTGCGAATCGCTAGTCTACTAATTAAAGAGTCAACCTTTTTAATTTCAGTCTTATAATTAATGACACCACTTTTACTAACACTATTAAGACTAGAAAGGGTAATATTCTCTCTAACTGACATACTTTGAACAATCCCTAAATTTCTGCGGTCCTCAGGCACATACCCAATTCCATTAGCAACAGATCCTTCTGGATTTCCACGAGTGTAAGGTT
>JAPSLU010000092.1 GCA_031180405.1 Bacillus sp. (in: firmicutes)
TTGTTCTAAGATAGCTTTTCATTTTTTTACATGGTATAGTATTTTCGGTATAAACTGAGTTTTTATAAGCTATATTTCGTGAGGAAGTTATCAAAATGAAATCTACAAATTTTTATATAAAATCTTGGCAGAAGGCACTACGTGCAGAAATTATGCACCTGAAAAATTTCGGAAGCACAAAGTATGTCTTAAAGAATGGTCAATTGATGACAAATGATGGTACATTCACGTACTATTTTGAAACAGCTATCGCAATCAAAGTACCAGTTGGTTCCACGATCAAAATTGAATCAGGAAACTTCACTGTAAATGGGAGAATTCTTTCTTCTGAAGGGAAAAGTGTCATTCTTACTTTAGAGAAGTCGCTAGGCCTTAAGCTTTCTGATGTATACCTTTTACATGATCCTTGGGAACTATTGGACCAGTTACATGAACGACTTGATGAAATAAAAGAGAGTAAACGAAAGCGCACAAGAGTTAAAAGACTAATGGATCCTTCCAATGAACCAAAGCATCCAAAGGAAAAAATTAAGTCTGCTGTACACGAACTTGTATTACGAAGTAAATATAATCCGGTTACATTTGTTTGGGGTCCACCTGGAACCGGTAAAACGTATACACTTAGTCGAGTGGCCGCTAATAAATACATAAAAAAAGACAGGGTATTAGTGCTATCACAAAGTAATCAAGCAGTAGATGTGCTGATGGTGGAAATTTCTCGGTTTATTAATAAAAAGGGACATTACCGTGAAGGAGAAATTGTGCGGTATGGCTCACAATCAATGATTAGTTCACAATCTTCCTTAACGACAAATGAACTTATTCAAAAAAGATATCCTGATTTAGCAAAACAAAGATCTGAGCTACATGAAGAGAGAAGGTTAATGAAAATAACCTTATCCCAATCCTACAGCAGACGAGATTCAGAGCAGCTTCTTGAATTAGAAAAGAAATTAACAAACATAACCGAGAAAATTCGCCAAAAAGAAATTGAGCTCATAAGTGATGCCGAGATAGTAGGAACAACGTTATCTAAGGCAGCAAGTGATCCGACTATTTATGAAAAAGACTATGATATTGTGATGGTTGACGAGGCTAGTATGGCCTATATACCACAAATCGCTTTTGCCGCCTCGTTAGGTAGAAGGGTGGTCATTTGTGGAGATTTTAAACAACTTCCACCTATTGCTGCAGCAAAGCATGCTCTTGTTGAGGAATGGTTAAGGGACGATATTTTTCACAAGGCAGGTGTGGTCGATTGGTTAACTGAAAACAATCTACAGAATATGCATCCTCATCTTTTTCTTTTGAAAGAACAAAGGCGTATGCATCCTGAAATTTCTTCTTTTACAAATAAATATGTATACAATTCTCTTGTAGGTGATCATGATAGTGTAAGAACCGCTAGGCATGCGATCGTTGAGCAAGAGCCATTTTCAAAGCAATCCTCCATCCTTTTAGACAGCAGCTATACAGGGATGCACTGTTTACGAGAAAAAACGTCAAATTCGAGATTTAATATTTGGCAATTGCTTTTATCTTTTCAGGTAATTCATGAATCCTATACAGCAGGTTCCAGATCAATCGGTTATGTAACACCTTATCGAGCACAGGCATCATTAATGGAATTATTACTTCTGGATATTTACACAACTGAGTTGGAAGAATCCGATATTATTTCTGCAACTGTACATCGATTTCAGGGGAGCGAACGTGATGTAATGGTATTTGATACTGTAGATAGCTTTCCACAAGAGAGACCAGGAATGCTTTTAATAGGTAAAGATAGTGAAAGGCTAATAAATGTTGCTATGACAAGGACAAGAGGGAAGTTTGTGAATCTTACAGATCATCATTTTATTCAATCAAAAGTTTTTAGAGGAAAAACAATCAGACAGCTTGTTGACCATCAATTACTTAAAAAACAAGAGGTATTACCACACCAGATTGGCTCCTGGGTCAAGCATCAGCATTCTAGAGTTACGTGGATACACGCAAAAAAATTAGAATACATAAAGGGTGATATCCGCCAAGCGAAAAAATCAATCATGATCGGTCTACCGCCTGGTAAGAAATTATCCAATGAATGGATTAAAATGCTTCATCAAAAAGAATCAGGAGCAACACTAACCATAGTTGCGACTGAAAAAGAAGCTGAGGTAACTGCGCAATATATAAAAAGGACTGTATTCTTCCCATTCATCATCATTGATGAGAAATATCTATGGTTAGGAATGCCATTCGAGCTGGCAGATCATGTAAGACCTCCATATGTTGGGGTGCGTGTTTTCTCTGAAAAAGTTGTCGAGTACCTTCTTGAACAAATTCTTGCTTAGTTCATCTTAAAACAATGAGTTTTATAAAATAATTGGCTAACTTGACAGGAGTCAATTATTTTTTTAAAATTAAATTAGATAATATGAACACATATACATATTTTGATATATAATGAAGTTAGAGGTGGTAAATGTTGGATGATTTTACAAAAAACGAACAAGTTCAAATAAATCAACTTGATGAAGAAACTCTATTTATTGTTTCACAAACATTTAAGGCGTTGGGGGATCCTACTAGAATTAGAATTCTACACTTGCTATCACAGAGTGAGCATTCTGTAAATGATATTGCTGAGAAGCTTTCTCTTCTTCAATCAACAGTTTCTCATCAATTAAGATTTCTAAAGAACCTTCGATTAGTAAAATATAGAAGAGAAGGTACGACATTATATTACTCTCCTGATGATAATCATGTGATGAATGTCCTGCAGCAAACGATTCACCACGCCCAGCATCATTAAAAACTCATTGGAGTTGAGAAAAATGGATGAATACAAAGTTAAAGGCTTAACTTGTGCCAATTGTACAAGGGAATTACAAGAAGAAATTAATAAGCTTCCATCAGGTGAATCTGCATCACTAAGCTACAATACTGGAAAACTAAAAATCGAAAACTCTGTTGATATAAATAGGGTAAAGAAGATTTTATTATCTGATGGAGCCTATATCGAATCAGAAGATCATCAACATGAATACCAGCACCATTCAGACGTTAATTGGGTAGTTCTACTGTCAGTATCTGTATTCTTTTATATTGCTGGATTCATAATGGATAGTACCTTTAATGAATATATGGCAATTGGAATGTTTCTTGCCGCAACTGTTTTAAGTGGTTATAAAACATTTCTTAAGGGTTTAAAAAACTTAAGTAAATTAAAATTTAATATTGAAACACTAATGACAATCGCTTTGATAGGGGCATTAGGAATTGGGGAATGGAAAGAAGGGGCTTTAGTTGCCATTCTATTTGGCTTAAATGAGTATTTGGAAGGCTTAGGAATGCAAAAGGCACGAAAGTCAATGGAAAAATTGCTTGAGATTGCCCCAAAGGAAGCAACTATATTAGTTGACGGTGTAGAACAAATTGTCAGTATTAAATCTTTAAAAGTAGGTCAAATCGTGTTGGTTCGTTCTGGAACAAAAATCCCTTCCGATGGAATTGTGATAGATGGAAAAAGCTCCGTTAATGAAGCAGCGATAACTGGTGAAGCTATGCCGGTCGAAAAAGCTATAAACGAACCAGTCTATGGTGGAAGCATTAATAACGAAGGAATTTTAAAAATAAAAATAACCAAAGCATATGAGGATTCGTCACTTGCAAAGATCCTTCATCTCGTGGAGGAAGCTCAAGAAACAAAGACGCCAACTGAATTGTTTATTAATAAATTTGCTAAATATTACACACCTCTCATTATGATCATCGCTGCTTTGGTAATGATCATACCGCCTCTTACATTGAATGGTAATTGGGGAGATTGGTTTTACCAAGGCTTAGCAGTCTTAATCGTCGGGTGTCCTTGTGCCTTAGTCTTATCTTCTCCGATCGCGATTGTATCGGGTATTACCAAAAATGCTCGAAATGGAATTCTGATAAAAGGTGGAGTTTTTTTAGAGCAATTAGGAAAGGTAACGGTCCTTGCCTTTGATAAAACAGGTACATTGACAAAGGGAGAGCCTTATGTGGAGGATTATATAGCTTATGATCCTAGTTTTCTTCAACTTACAGCATCCATAGAAAAGAATTCATCCCATCCAATAGCAAAGGCTATTTTGAAAAAAGCACAAGGTTTATCATTAACTGAACCAGAAGAAATGACCACTGTATCTGGAAGTGGTATTGTTGCGAAAATTGATGGAGTAACCTACTTTCTTGGCAATGAAGCTCATGTGAAAGAGCATTTGAGTAAAGATGATGTTAATAAGCAGATCCAACAATATAAAGCAAGAGGGATGACATTAGTTATTTTAGCATCGAATCAGAAAATTCTCGGAATTATGGGGATTTCAGATGAAGTAAGAGAAGAAAGTGCAGATGTGATCTCGGCACTTCATTCTGTAGGGATTCGTCAAACCATTATGTTAACAGGAGATCATGAAAGCACAGCAGAAAAAGTAGCACAAAAGGTAGGTGTAAGTTCTTATTTTGCGAGTCTACTGCCTGATCAAAAGGTTGAAAAGATAAAGGAACTTTCAAAAGCTGAAAAAGTGGCAATGATTGGGGATGGGATCAATGATGCCCCGGCACTTGCTACGGCTGACTTAGGTATCGCGATGGGAAAGGGAACAGACAGTGCTATTGAAACAGCAGATATTGTCTTAATGCAAGATCATCTTGGAAAGCTTCCAACTGCTATTAAATCAGCTAAAAAAGTTAATTTTATTATTAAATTAAATATTATCTTAGCACTAGGACTAAAATTAATTGCTTTACTATTAACGATTCCAGGTTTGTTAACACTTTGGATTGCAATTCTTTCAGATATGGGAGCAACCATTCTTGTTACCCTTATTAGCTTAACTGTGCTATATGATCGAAAATAAAAAAAGGATTGGCTATCATTTAAGTTGGCCAATCCTTTTGTACACTATATGCTAAAAAGATAATGTTGTTTCCTCAGTTTCAAATCCTAATGAAGTTGTTAAATCAACAACGTCAATTGAGATAATTGCATGATCAAGGTCTGAAATGTTTAAATCATGGTCTTTTATTGAGAATTCCAAATGGTTAGTTTCTTCAGTTGTTATTTCATATAATTCGAATGTTTGTTTCTCGTTATGTTTATTGACTATTTCAAGATTTAAACGATATGCGACCTGTGGCTTGGATGAAATGGATAAGCTAATGCTTTTGTCATCCCATTTTACTAGCTTCGGTGTCGTGAAAATACGTGATTGATCAATGGATATTCCAGTCTCTTCTTCAAGAAATGAGTGAAGCTCCACGTTCTCTAGGACATTAGGAATTTGCTGGTTTTCATGCTCTGTTCGCAAATAAAAGGCTTCATTTGAAGATACTTCATCCGAAACTAGCTTACTAGTTGCTCCATATAATAAAACATAATCATCCGCGATAATTTCTTGAGGATATAGGGAATGATAGCGATCATCATAGTTCCAAAAAGCATCCCATCTCATGTCAGAAACATCTATACCTCTTATCCTCTGCCACTTAGAAAAAGGAAAGTGATGTGATGGAAAATAAGTATAAGCAAAGTGATGTCCATATTCATGTGATAGAGTTTCCCGATATTCAATTGGCTCAAGGTAACGATTTCCTTGATACAAAACAATTGTATTAGTAAGAGAGTTGTAGCTTCCTTTGGTATTTGATGAAGCATGAGTATCTCCTAAAATTCTCACTTCACTCAATTTGCCGATTTCTTGTCCATGTTTATTTAACAAGAGTTCCTTATATAATTCTTTTAATTTATTTTGATCCCAAGAAGGAGTATAGCTCACAAATTGAATACCCTCTGGTGATTGAAAAGAAGAAATAGAATGAATGTCTACCTTACTTGTTTCAAAGCTAACTAAAAAAGGAAATGATAATAGTAGTATAATGAATATTCTCTTAAATTTAATCATTTATGTCACATCCTTCACGTCATTTTAACATGAATTATAGATTTGGTAATTGGTATCTTTTACTTATCTATAAGGACAATTTTAATAGAAAGTAAACAGGGGGAATAAAATAAGATTAGTAAGATTAAGAACAAGAAAAAATTATTTTGAAATTTTTAAAAAATAGTTCTCAAATAAGTTTATTTCGTGTATTATATAAATAATCAGAAAATACAGAATTAAAAGAAAAAATAAAAGGTGAGGTGCTTTAAGTGAATTATTTCAATATACCGATAGAAAATCGTCTAGAAACAAATCCTTTCGTCCATTACTTACAGGAAGGGGATTTACAACTCAAATCTGAAAATGAAATCATTTTAAAGCATTTACACGAATTACCACAAGATTTCATGGAAATGACGTTATTCGATATAGATGGATGTGGTTGTGTTTATACATTTTCGCACATTACAAATGATTATTTAGGGGAAATCTCAATTCAAACAGCTGTTTTTAAAAAATTATAAGAAAAAGAGGTGTGACTACAAATAATAGTCACACCTTTTAATTTATTGAGGATTCATTCGCAATGCTCCAGGATTCACCTTTCAGTCATATAGGTCTAATACTTTAATGAAAACTTCAGCGATCATGAACGCATCGTTTAATGCATGATGTCGTTCACGTTTTGAAATATCAAATTTAACAACACCCTTATATAAATGAATGATGAGAATCAATAAAATCATCTGAAAAATTCGGAAGTAACCACTGTTTCATCATGCTTTTTAGAAAATATTTTGTCCGCCCCCCAATTTTTCCAAAATCACTTTAGAAAAATCGTTGTTACGGGTCATATGTCAAAAAAAGTGACGCTTATATAACTTGAAAACGGTACAGTCTTTTAACGCCTGAACAGATAAATAAAGTTCCCCACTTGTAAACATCACCGTTAAACTAATGTGTCCTCAAGATAGTGGTAACGAAGCGATAATTGTTTTCCGTTTGTATGTGATGCTTTATCTGTTATTTCTTGAAGTTGATATCGGTTAAGAGTGTAAAAGGGTAGTAATCCTTTAAAAGATCATTTAGATCTGTTACTGCCATGTTAGACACCACCTATAAGAATCTAGTATACTTTAACGGTAACATAGAAAGGTTCTTGAATGATAGTAATCCATACATAACTATTTTGAAAGGAGAAATTTATGAAAAAGTCGTTATCTATTATTAGTATTTGTATTTTGCTTATTATTTTAGGAGGTTGTGGCAACTCAGAACAGGAAGGCTCAGTTTCAGAACAAACAAAACCTGCCCAAAACATCGAGGAAAATCCAATTGCAACGATAACTATGGAAAATAATGATGTCATAAAAGTGGAATTATTTCCAAATGTTGCACCGAATACGGTGAATAACTTTATAACACTTGCTGATTCAGGTTTTTATAATGGACTAATTTTTCATCGGGTGATTCCGGGCTTTATGATTCAGGGTGGAGATCCTGAAGGTACAGGAATTGGCGGGCCAGGTTATAGTATTAATGGTGAGTTTGACTCAAACGGGTTTGAAAATGAAATAAAGCATGAAAAAGGTGTTCTATCTATGGCACGTTCACAAGATCCTAATTCAGCAGGCTCTCAATTTTTTATTATGGTAGCTGATGCTACTCACCTCGATGGAGATTATGCGGCTTTTGGGAAAGTGACAGAAGGCATGGAAGCAGTTGATAAGATCGTGGGTGTTGAGACAGACGAACAGGACAAGCCATTAGAAGAACAGAAGATTAAAGAAATCACGGTTGAAACATTCGGCATAGAATACCCTGAACCCGAAAAAGTAGAATAAGAGGCAAATTTAACATAATTATCTTTTTAATTGGAATACACGTAAGATTCGGAATAATCCCCTCGATATTGACTCAATCCTTGTAATTAGATAAGTTATATAGGATAACAAATGATCGGGGGCTTGTAATGGAGCTATTTAAAAAGTCACTGTTTGTTTTAGTTGGACTTATTTTAACCTCTTTAGGTATTAAATTATTATCAGATACTAGCCTAATATTCGGTGGTACGGCAGGTATTGCGACGATCTTTTCATATCTAACATCAGCCTCATGGGGTTCATTATTTTTTATTGTGAATCTTCCCTTTTTCTTTATTGCAATTCAGGAGCTTGGAAAATGGTTTACGATTTCAAGTTTATTATCTATTACAGGTATTTCATTACTTCGTGAATGGTTTGATCTCATTACTCCAGTTATTGAAATGAATATGATTTTTGCGGCCATCATCTCCGGTCTTCTCATAGGAATTGGTGTAACTTTTGTGTTAAACAACGGCTCCTCATTAGGTGGTATTCATATTTTAGGTTTATATATAGATAAAAAGTTTGGCGTTAATCGAGGACTTATTTTATTTGTTTGTGATTCTATGATTATCATATTTGCTCTTGCATTAGTTGGTTGGAAAAGAGCGCTATTGTCGATTTTATGTATTTTCATAGCAAGTAATATTATCGGTCGTTATAAAAAATCCCCAATTAAAGTCATGGATCGAGATAAAGAGAATATTATTGGTGGAAGTCATGCATAAAGATTGGAAACATTTTAATCTAGTTTTTTTCTCTCTACTCATCTAATCTTATAATAGAGAGTGAGGGGAGACTAGTGAATTATTTAACAGTAAATTATATTTTAGATCAACAAGCTACTTCTGAAGCAAAAGGGTTTCTAAAAGACTTATGGTATGCAATTGTTGAAGGTCAATTCTCAATTTCGAGTGATTATAACATATATAAGCAACAATTTATGCATATACAAGCAAGTTCTCCTAATGAGTGGAAGTTTGGTTGGAACGGGCTTTACTTTACTCTGACAAAGGACATTAAAAATCACGCAAGTTTTACAATTGTATTAAAACCTAATGGTCATTTTAACTATTATTTTTCTTGAAAACCTAGTATTTATACTAGGTTTTTTATTTTTGTTCAAAATAATCGATAAATGTATAAATCGTTATTCTTCGAGGGATTTTAAATTTGGCTTTAAAAAATGTTCTTTAGGAGGTTTCACCTTTGCAGAGCCAAATGAATCAGGTAAACATTGGTGCTCATGAAATTATGGAGTGTCATGAGGTACTAAGCTGTATGATTAATGGAATAAACCAGTTCCAACTATTACAACCTTATTGCCAGGATCAAAATTTAAGAAACATTCTTCAGAATCAACTTTCTTTTATGACAAATGAGTACAATTCTTTTGTCAACACATTGCAGCAAAAGGGCACTAGTGGTCAGCTTCAGTCTGTGGGTACTAATAGGAACACAACACCTATGTATGGAATAAAAATGAACGGTGTTCCTGAAGCGCCTAATGCATCGATTAACCAACTGAGTGACCGTGATATCGCTGCCTTAATGTTAGGCACTCATAAATCTGGTGCTGTTATGAAAATGCATGCTTCATTAGAAATAACAGATTCTCAAATGAGAGAGATGATGTTACAAGGTGCAAAGAATTGTGCAGATCAAGCATTTGAAACATGGAGTTATATGAACCAAAAAGGATACTATCAAGTTCCTACTTTTGATCAAACAACAACAAGGGCTATGATTAATAGCTATCAACCAAATGCTTTATATAGCAATCAACAACAATCTAACTAAACTCTAGGGGGACACAACATGCATACACAACAACATGCGGTTCAACAAATTAATGAATGTCGTCAAATTGTTCAACAACTTATTCAGCAAACACAGCAAGGAACGCAACTATATAAGCAAATGCTTCAACAAGAACAACAAAATGCACAAATGCTTCAACAATTAGCACAAAGAGAGCAACAAGCTACTCAAATCATTCAGCAAAGTCTTCAAGGGCATAACCAAGCATTACAGCAATGTCAACAAATACTAAATATTTGCAATCAAATGCAACAAGAAGTTTCGTCTGGAATGTCTTTCATGCAAAACCAACCTTTCCACACTCAAAGCCAAGTGCAGCATCAACAAATTCCAAGCTACCGTCATTTTCAACAACAAAGTAAACAATTTATCGAGCAATAAAAGGGAAAGGGTTAACGAAATTTTCGTTAGCCCTTTAAAATACATATGATCCAGGTTGACGATCTTAGAAAATTCATATATAATTTATCTTGAATTCAAGATGTTTGATATGAGATTAAATAAAGATAGAAAGGACTTTCTATATGAATATAAAACCTTTAAAAGGGATTCACCATGTCTCTGCCATTACCGCAAATGCAAAAGAAAATTATCAATTTTATACAAAAGTACTAGGATTAAGATTAGTGAAAAAAACCGTTAATCAGGATGACACATCTGTTTATCATTTATTTTATGCTGATGAGCGCGGGAATCCAGGTACAGATTTAACTTTTTTTGAAATACCACGTGCAGGTCGGACATATCCTGGGACAAATAGTATTTCGGCAACTTCACTTCGTGTAAAAAATGATGAAGCCCTAAAGTATTGGAAGGAACGGTTAACGTCATTAGAAGTGGATCATGATGAAATCAAAGAAGAAAGTGGTCGTTTAACACTATCATTTCGAGACCCTGAAGGACAACGATTAATTCTTGTATCTGATGAAAAGAATATAGGTGTTTCAGGGGGGAAACCTTGGGACAATAGTCCGGTCCCTGTAGAAAATGGTATTGTTGGTCTTGGTCCTGTGGTGCTTACAGTATCACGTCCTGAGCGAACGATTAAAGTGCTAACGGATTTAATGGGCTTCAAAGAAAAATTAGGGTATATTAGAGACGAAGATCAAAAACCTGTACGTGTGTTTGAGACAGGTGAAGGTGGCACAGGAGCAGAGATCCATATCCTGGAAGATCATCAAAGTAACCGAGAACGCCCTGGAAGAGGAAGCGTACACCATGTAGCATTTCGAGTTGAAGATGAAGACGAGTTAAATAAATGGGTGGAACTCTTAAAAAACAGTCATTTACCAAACTCTGGATTTGTTGAACGATATTACTTCCGCTCTTTATATTTTAGAGAACCAAATGGAATTCTATTTGAACTTGCTACAGATGGACCAGGTTTTGAGGGAGACGAAGACTTCGAACAGCTTGGTGAAAATCTAGCATTGCCTCCATATTTTGAAGCACAACGGAAAGAAATTGAGGCAAAATTAAAACCATTAGATACAAAAGAATAAATGTAATGGTATTAAATGATAAAAGAGGAGGAAAACGGAATGCAACATATTTTTATTGAAGGAAAAGATGTACATGCCCCAACATTACTTTTACTTCACGGAACAGGCGGTAATGAAAGAGATCTGTTACCAATAGCTGAGATGATTGCTCCGGAAGCATCAATTCTTGGTGTTAAAGGGAACGTATCAGAGAATGGAATGCCGAGGTTTTTCCGTCGTTTAGCTGAAGGGGTGTTTGATGAAGAAGATCTTATTTTTCGTACAAATGAATTAAATCAATTTCTAGATGATATGTCAGTAAAGTACAATTTTGATCGTAATAAAATCTTAGCCATTGGGTATTCAAATGGAGCGAATATAGCTGCGAGTTTAATGTATCATCATGAAGATGCTCTCCAAGGAGCGATTTTACTACATGCTATGGTTCCTAGAAGAGGGGTCCAGATACCTGACTTGAAGGGAACACCAGTTTTTATTGGTGCCGGTGTAAATGATCCACTAATCCCACAAGCTGAAACAAAGGAATTAGCAGATGTACTAAGAGTTGCGAATGCAAATGTTACAGAGCATTGGGGACAAGCGGGTCATCAATTAACGAGAGAAGAAATTGAAGAGGCAAAAGCTTGGTACGAAAAAAATTATAAATAAACTGAATAAAAGGGACTTTACACTACTCAGGTAAACTCCCTTTTATTTGCTATTAATAGGATTTATGCAGTCTTTCAAATCATTACCTGGTGAATTAACTATATTTGAAACCCGGTATGTATCCATTAAATGCTCATCATATGGAACGAGTAGAGACTTTAATTGATCTGGCTGATGATGGTGTGGATTAAGCCAAAGATGATAATTTTCACTTGATAAGATAACTGGCATCCGATCATGTATTTCCTTTGTTAGTTTATTCGCTTTTGTTGTTAATATTGTACATGTGAAAACTGATTTATACCCTTGATTCCAACCTTCCCATAGGCCTGCAAATGCAAAAGGGCGCCGATCCTTCATAACAAAACGATATGGTTGTTTTTCTTTACCGGATTTCTTCCATTCATAAAATCCATCACTAATAATAAGGCATCTCTTTTTTAAGAAAGGTGTTTTAAAGCTTGCCTTTTGATCAATCGTTTCTGACCGTGCATTGATCATTTTATAGCCAATTTTTTCATCTTTTGACCAGGGTGGTACCAACCCCCACCTCATAAAGGTCCCAACTCTGTTTTGGCCGTTTGAACCAATAACAAACACATCTTGTGAGGGTGCAATATTATATCTATACGGAAGTTCCTCATGTAAAAGTACATCAAATTGTTCTTCAATAATGGATTGATCTGTTGCTAATGAAAAACGACCACACATTGTATGACCTCCAAAACATGTTAGTACATATAGTTTAACGAATCTAATTATAAAAAGAAAGATATAACAAAGGCTTAAAATACCGGCATTTTACCCATAACGTAGAACTAGCTCATTACATATAGTATATAAACTGTTCTGGAGGTGACATTATGGGCGGTGCAGGTGGATATGGAGCAGGATTTGCTCTAATCGTTGTATTGTTTATTCTATTAATTATTATTGGAGCTTCTTATGTTGGTTACTAAAAAGAAATAATGGTTCGACCCAAGATCAGGAAATACAGATCTTGGGTTTTTTCTTGAACTGTTGATAAGCGCACGACATTCAGCAGCGAAGCACAGAACGTCGTAGTTCAGATTATCAACGTCTAGCCCACTAAGGTATATCTAATTATTAAAATTAGACATTAGAATGCCTTCAATTGTAAATCATCTTTTTTTGCACGAAGTTAATTAAGGGCTTGCACTTATTGAGCTCCTCACTAATAGGATAAAAAAGAGTTAAGTTGAAGAAATTAAAAGGTAGACTGAAAAAAAGGAGCTACAAAACTAATGAGCAAGTATATTTTCTGTTTTCTGCTTTTAGTATTAACTTTTCTGTATCCTTTAGGAATAACAGAAACGACAGTAAAAGCTATAAACTTTAAATCTGAAGGTATTACTGAATTACAAGCACTGCTTACAAAGGATCCTTTGTTAAAAGGAGCCATTGTAGGCATGAGTGTTCGCTCAGCCACAACTGGAGATCTTCTTTATTCATATAATGGAGACACAAGTTTAACACCAGCATCTAATCTGAAATTATTTACTGCAACAGCAGCATTACAAATACTTGGTCCAAATTATACATATCAAACAGAAGTTAGAACTAATGGCAAAATAAATAGGAAGGGCTTATTAAGAGGTAATCTTTACTTAAAAGGGAAAGGAGATCCAACTCTTACAGTAGAAGATTTAAAGGTTATCTCAAAAAAGCTAAAGCAAAAAGGAATAAACACAATAAACGGAGATCTAATTGCTGATGATACATGGTACGACGATGTTCGCTATTCAATTGATTTACCTTGGAGTGATGAAACGGCGTATTACGGTGCACAAATATCAGCTTTAACCGTATCTCCAGATGAAGATTATGACGCGGGTACTATCATCCTGGAAGTTTCACCAAGTAAAGTAGGAAAAAAGCCAAATGTAAATTTAATACCAAATACAAAATATATCAAATTAGTAAGTAACGCAAAAACTGTGGAAATGGATAATAAAAAAGAAATTAAAATCATGCGTGTTCATGGAACAAATGAAATTCATATCAATGGGTCTATAGGAATTGATGAATTACCTAAAAAAGAGTGGATATCAGTATGGGATCCAACAAAATACACGCTAGCCCTTTTTATAAAAGCTTTACACCAAGAAGGGATAAATGTTAGAGGAGAAGAGCACATAGGGAAGACACCTGTGAAAACAAAAGTTCTCCTAACCCATCAGTCAGAACCATTATCAGCTATTCTTCTTCCTTTATTAAAGCTAAGTAATAATACAATTGCTGAAATGTTCATAAAAGAAATCGGTCGGACAGTTAAAAAGGATGGATCCTGGGAAACGGGAATTGAAATAGAAAAAAAGAGTTTAGAGGAGTTAGGACTTAATATGAGCGGGACGGTTCTAAGAGATGGATCAGGAATTTCACCTATTAATACGATTCAGGCAAACACGGTAACACAGTTATTGTTCAAGGTTCAGTCAATGCATTGGTTTTCACCATTTTATGAATCATTACCTATTGCTGGAGAAAAGGGAAAACTCGTAGGAGGGACATTACAAAATCGAATGACAAGAACTCCTCTTCAGAAAAATGTAATAGCAAAAACCGGCACCCTAACAAATGTCAGCTCTTTATCAGGGTATCTACAAACTCAAAGTGGTGAAAACGTTATTTTTTCAATTATCCTCAATCATCTAAAAGACGAAAAAGATGGAAAGTTTATTGAAGAAAGGATATTAGATGTTATGACACAATACATAGAGTAAGCAAACTTTTTGAACTGATCAGAAAACTTTGGAATAATTGAAGAAACCAATGAAGGGAGAGGTAATAACAATGAAAGTACTTGTTGTTGGGGCAAATGGTCAAGTTGGTCGAAAAGTAGCAGAGCTATTAAATAGCAGTCAAGAACATACAGTTCTTGCTATGATAAGAAATCAGGAACAGGCAGAGGCTTTTGCTAAAAAAGGAATTGATACAGTTATAGCAAATTTAGAAGATAGTGTTGATGATTTACAGATAACGATGAAAGACTGCGAAGCAATTGTTTTTACAGCTGGATCAGGAGGAAGCACAGGTGCTGATAAAACATTATTGATCGATCTTGATGGAGCTGTAAAAACGATGGAGGCTGCTGAACTAGCAGGCATTAGCCGCTTTATTATGGTAAGCGCCCTTCAAGCGAATAATCGAGAAAATTGGAACGATGCGATAAAACCTTATTATGTTGCTAAACACTATGCAGATCGAATGCTCGAGCAGTCAAACCTAGCATATACAATTATTCGTCCAGGTGGATTACTTAATGAGCAAGGGTCAGGGAAAATAACAGTTGGTGAACAGTTAGAAAGAGGAACTATCCCGCGTGAAGACGTTGCTAAAACGGTTGTGGAAACTTTAAATAATGAGCATACAAAAAATCGTTCCTTCGATCTCATCTCTGGTGAGGATTCTATAGTAGAGGCATTAAATAAATTATAAATTAAGTAAGTTCAGCACCTCTACTTTGTAAAATTAAAGTTAAGTGAATGTACGTTTTTATTATAAAAACAGCAACTTATCTTTAATGTCGCACATTATATGATAATTAGT
>JAPSLU010000093.1 GCA_031180405.1 Bacillus sp. (in: firmicutes)
AAAAGTAAGAATGTAAAAATAGCAACAAATTCTAAAGGAAAGATATACCAAGGCCAAGGGCCAAAATAATCAATCATTGTTGGATTTATTGGCTTCCTAGAAATATACATATAATTTCCACCAATGATTAAATTCACAATAAAAATGACAGCAGCATATCCGTTTAACCATAAAAAGGCTTTGTAAACCGATCGCAGGCTTGGATTAAATCCTATAACAAACACCATATATACATTAGCTAATACTGTACATCCATGTGAAAGAAAAAAGTGAACATAACGGTAATGTGGGAAGGTGTAATGACTAATATCTGGAGTGACCATCGCTTGAATTGCACTACCAACACCTGCAAAAAACGTGAATTCAAATAATGAGTAGGATTTAGACAATAACATGATTGCTGATAAAAGAAGGGTGATACTGCTTAAATGAAGTGGTAATGAGTGTGTATATTCCCACGAATCATACCAATATAGCCATACATGTAAGCTAATTTCTGACGAAAGCATGATGACAAAAAGAGTAAGACGCGCAACGAAATCATAGGGCTTTTTTCGTAGAATTCTACGAAAAAAGTACATAAAAAAAGAAATGATCAAAAAAAAGAAAAGGGTGATGAAATGCTCTAGTGAAAATAGAATAAACGTACTTTTCGTTTGTGGTGAAAAAAATTCCATCACATCATCACCTCACAACATTCATTCTTTCAATATATGTTACTATACCTTATATTATCCTATTTCTAACTTTCTATAAAATAAGAGGGCTATTCCTTTAAGACAGCCCCCCCGCTAAGTTCTAATTATCCGTTTACTTCTATTCCTAAGCTTGATGGGTTTAATCCCACTGCTTCAAATGCTTTACCGATTTTTTCATCTGCTTGCATAAAAGTTTCATTTGCTGCATCAAGAGAAGGAGCATCTTTCTTTAATTCTTCTACCTTCGCCTGGTAAGAAGCTGTTAGATCATTTAAAGCAGCTTCTAAATCAGCTTTTTGATCTGCTAACTCTTCAGGAATTTCAATAGTCTGTAATTCTTCTACTACAGCAGTAGCAGATGCTTCTGCTGCCGTTTTCATTTCAGGTGTTGGCTCTACTTCTGATGCTTCATAAGCATTTAAATCAGCGTCCTCAGCATTAATAACTTTTGAAGTAGCCATGTAAAATTGCATCATAGCACTTTTTGCATTTTGTTCTTTATCAGCACCTTCTTTTGCTGCTGTTTCTTCATTTACTGTATTTTGTGATTCTGTTGGTTTTTCAGTTTCTCCAGCACATGCAGTTAAGCCAACTGCAAAAACTAGTGCAGATAATATAAACCAAAATTTACTCATTCTATTCTCCTCCAATTTCTATGTACATGTAAAGGAATGAAGACCACTTTACTATTCCCATATTTTTGAATGATCTTCCACCTTTTGTATTATAGGATTTGAACCAAATAATATCAACAATTATTTCACAAAAATATATCATAAGAATTTTGTTTTTTCGGAAACAAATATTCATTAATATCTAGAACTTATAAAGAGTAAGAATATGTAAGATAAATTATCCTCTAATAATTAAATTTTATCTATTAGTCAAATCAATCATCTTTCAAGTAACTCCATAACTGTCCATTTCAAAACTGGTGAGTCCATTCATAAGATAAACTATCACTTAAGTAAAGGTGGTGAAAAGAATGGGTTACGGTGGTGGAAAAAGCTTCGCTTTAATAGTTGTGTTGTTTATTTTGTTAATCATTGTTGGTGCTTCATATGGAAACTAATCTTTCACTTTAAAAACTTCCTTTACTCCCCAAATTATTGATTAAGTTTCATGGGAAAGTAAGCCCCTCCTTACTTTTCCATGAAGAAAGAGCCAACCCTTAACAGGTAGGCTCTTTCTCTATTAATTTGATCCAGTTTTTAATAAGACAGTTTCCCCAGCTTCTTGCTTAGCAGCTTTTAATTGTACATATCTAGCTGTCAAAATAACAGCAGCAATTACGAGGATTTCAAATCCATACTTCACAAATCCATTAGAGAAGAATCCGCTTAAGAAATGTTCTCCAACAATCATTTTCGCTGCAGTCCATGCTAGAACTCCAGCACCAATTGTAACGATAATTGGATAACGATCAATCCACTTAAGGATTAATGTACTTCCCCACATCACAACAGGAACAGAGATCAATAAACCAATAACAACTAACAGCATATTTCCATGAGATGCACCAGCTACTGCTAATACATTATCAAGTCCCATTAATGCATCTGCGATTATGACCGTACGAATAGCTGCCCAAAAGCTATTCCCTGCTTTCACATCACCATGATCGTTATTATCGACTAACAATTTGTATGCAATGTAAACCAATAATAGACCACCTACTAAGTGAAGACCCGGGATTTCCAACAACCAGACTACAGCGAGAGTTGCCACAATACGAATTGCAATAGCTCCTACTGATCCCCATAAAATAACCTTTTTCTGTTGATTTTTCGGCAAATTCCTTGCCGCCAGTCCAATTAGGATGGCATTATCTCCAGCTAAAACCAAATCAATAACAATGATGGATAAAAGTGCAGTGAGAAATTCCATTTCCATTTAGATAACCTCCTAAAAATAGTTTATTAACTTGTTTTGCAGATGTAAAAATAGCTATTTATGCCAAAATAAAAGAGACCTTTGCCTATTAGGCAAAGGTCTCGCTAAGCACAATAATTATGCCAACAAAGCCGATGAACGTTTGCTCATGTAATGACGACTTTGTTTCAGGATAAACCTGACGCTACTCCCCTTTACAATGGAAGTTTTTAGCTATTTAACTTGATCTAAATGATATTATACTTATGAAATGGGCGAATGTCTATATTTTTATCTTATTAATCATTCGATAGATTTATTCTTTGTTTTAGGCTCTTTACTAAAAGATTGTTATTTCTAAATAGTTTCTTTGAACAAAAATCATTTAGGTTGATTGACGGATATGCGAGACTCCTGTTTAGATATGCGGAAGCGTCTTATTTGCCCTAAAGGGGCTAGGCGCTGGAGCAAGACTTGGGGGTTGCTGGACAGGTGAGACTTATGCAGCGTTTCGCGCTGAGGATCAAATATCATAATGGGTGACCTTTTTATTAGCGCACGAGCTATGCTGCTAACACGTTTTCTTTGTCCTACTGATATGATAGTCCCTAATCCCCCAGAGCTATGTTAAACCCTTTAGCAAATCCTTTTATGCCTGAATAGACATCAGCCTGACAAGCTACTTTAAAAATAAGTTTATCCTGATATGCCTTTGGATCAAAGGCAATGTTCTCTTTAATGGTTGAAGAAAATAAGAAATTCGTTTGTGGGACATACCCTATTGAGGATCGTAGCAAGTGTATTGGGAGATTACGGATACCATAATTGTCTATAAATATTGTGCTTTTAGGTGGGTTATATAGGCGTAGTAGAAGGTTTACCAGTGTCGACTTCCCGCTTCCAATCAGATCCCCCAGGTATTTTCTATTGACCCAGGTTTATCTAGATTGTCTGAACACATAATAGGCCGTTCATTAAATATTAAATGGTTATTACTCCTCCAATAATTGTTATCTTCTTTCCCATATTTTTCACCTATCTTAAGCGTTATAGGGTACTGAATAAGCTAGATATCACACTCAATGTTTAATGTAAATATTGAAAAATAAAAAAACCCTCCTTAACGTCAAGTCAAAAAGGGTATCTAAAATCTATAGTTACATATTGCTGTCTCAACTCTTTAACGTTCTTATTCTATATCTGAATTTTCCTCTATCAGTATCCAGTTTTGTGCAGCTTCAGGATTTCTTTCATTAATCTCAACAACTGTCCCATCTTCGCTACTACCTTTTGGCACCTCCAAAGCCTTTCCGCTATTGACGGCGTTAAAAGTAATTGTTCCATCTTCATTATCCGTAATGAACCATTGTTGATTTCCATATCCAAAATATTCCCATATTTGAACATCATCGCCATTTGAGATGCCAGAGGCATCCAAGACTTTGTTGCTTTTTGGAGAAATAACTTTGTAGCTACCAGTTGGATTACTTTTAATATTCCAAATCTGCTCTATTGTATCTTTCTTGGCTTGTACTTTTACCTTTGTTCCATTCGATGTTCCTTTAACAGTAAGTGCCTTATTACTTTTCACATCTACAATCTTAAAAGAGGCTATACTTTCAACTACAGTTGTTCCAACCACATTCCCATTATTTGTTGTAGCTGTGATTATGGCTCTTCCATGCCCTACTACGGTTACATCTGTACTCTCGTCATCAACTTTTTTCAATTCAACTACGGATGGATTGCTTGACTTCCACTTTATCTTCTGATTTTTTGCAGTATGTGGGAGAACCAGTGTAGATATTCTATGTGTTTCACCTACCTTGAGTTCAAGCTTACGATGATCCATTACAATCTTGTTTGCTATTATTGTATCTTTGTTTGGATTATCCTTCCAAATACCTTTCAAAGGATATATATCTAAAGAAACAATCTTCACATCTCCACCCTCTGTATAAAAGCTCATTGCATCACTAGCTCCATCAGGAAAGATAACATTTGAAAAAACACCTTGACCACCATTCCCAAATACTTCGACAGACGACTCATCAACCAATATCCGCATTTTCACTCGATTATTTTTTGGTATAATCTCCATTTCATGGAGGGTAGTAAACTTGTCAGAAAAGTTTACTTCTCCAGATTTTGATCGATCAAAGAACATCTTTGAATCTAAAACATTATATCCTACAACTGTTTGTTGAGATTCTGATTTTCTTAGTTGGAAACCAAATTCTTTAGCACTATTTTTTTTAGGTATTTCAAATTCTGCAACGATTTCATATGCTTTACCACTCATTTCGGAAAGTAGATTTGACTCTTTTGATTTCACTAGTTTATTACTCCAGGATGTTGCGGCACCTCTTAGTTTTTTCAGTTCTTCAATTGGATTTTGGAATAAGCGCACACCTTCTCCTGGCACAGTTTTTAACGTTACTTCACGTGGAATTGACATTTGTCCCTGCCAAGGGGAGGTTGGGAAACTAAAAGGGTAATCCCAATTGCTCATCCACCCTAATGATATACGACGACCATCTGAAGCCGGTATATCAGAAAATGACATTGTTGCATACATTTCTTTTCCATACTCATTTTTTAACACCACTCCTGCAGCATGATCGCTTACAAATTGTTTACCATTAAATGTTCCTACAAAATATTCTGAATCAGAACCATTTGTTTTAGGATTTGCACCTGTACTGATTGAGAGTACCCACTTTTTCTTTTCATTATCTCCATCTACTGGCAGTTGAAAAAAGTCCGGACATTCCCAAACACCGCCTCTGACATAATTCCCATAGCCAAATGATTCAATCATCTCCCAATTCAATAAATCCTGTGACGTGAAGAATCGGATATGATCTCCACCTGAAATGACCATCACCCATTGCTTATGGTCTTCATCCCAAACAACTTTTGGATCTCGAAAGTCCCAACCTTCTCCATCATAAAATTCACCAATATTAGGTATAATAGGATTTCCATCATAAAACTCCCATGTTCTCCCCTTATCCCGACTGTAGGCAACTCCAATCTTTTGATCACCGTTATGTTTAGCTGGATTAAACGATGTATAAAAAGCAATTAAACCAGTACCTTCCTCATTAAATAATCCTGACACATTTTTCGTATCTACAACTGCCGAACCAGACCATGCATGGCCCATTTCATTCCAAGATATAGCGATCGGTAACCTTTTCCAGTGAACAAGATCTGTACTGACAGCATGCGCCCATTTACCGCCATCTTGGTGAAAGAGATGATATTCTCCTTCATAATAAACCAAACCGTTTGGATCACTTGCTGAACTCCTCGCTTGTGTAAAGTGATATTGTGGCCGATAAAGCTCTTCATAATAATCATCAAAGTTTGTTGCATATACATTTTGAAAAAAAGCAGATCCATTATATGCATTTAATCCAAATTTCCCACTAGTGTATACTGAGTCTTTTATTTGAATCACAGGTTCGGAATAACCGTCGAGAAACACTTTAATAGTTGATCCAGTTGCATGAACCTCAAGATGATATATCTGCCCTGTTTCAAGGTTTCGATTAGCAAAACCAACTGTTCTATCTCCATTTAGATCTAGTAAGCGAACTTGGTTTAAATTAGGATCGATTTTTAACATATATCCTTTTGTTGCGTCTGAATTTGCATGAAACACGAATCCTGCTGTCCCATAAGGGCTATTGGGATCAACTTTAACGTTACCTTCTAGAACAAAGTCCTCTTCAGTTGTCTCAGCCATCCGATACGTATTCTCCGCTCCTAAACTCTGTCCCATTATTCCTTCAAGATGTGGAAGCCACTGGCCATTGTATGTCATCCACCCCTCTAAGTTAGTAGAAAGCTCACTCACTTGTATGTTTTGAAAGGTTACACTCCCGTTGTACGCGTGAAGTCCTTTATACCCTTTGTCAAAGGCTGAATCTTTCACACTTATTAAGGGTTCTGAACTGTTCTGCCAAAATACTTTTAAGACAGCTCCTTCTGCTTTGATTTGAATATGATACAGAGTGCCTGGTTCAATTGAAATCTTACTTTCTGCAATTTCTCTATTTTGTTTTGTGTCATATAAAACGATCCGATCTGTTTGGGGATCAAGTTGCAAACCGTACCCATCTACACCAGTTTGGTTTGCTCTAAATAGTAAGGAAGCTTTAGCATTTTTATCATTAATGAAAACATCTGCATCATAAGTAAAATCTGTCGTTACTGTCTGTGATACAGCATAAACATCCTCTTCCGATTTAGCAGTTGCAACCAATCCTTGTGAGGATGTAGTCCATTCATCTCTCTTCATTTCCCAACCTACCATATTTGTTTTCACCTCGTTAACTGATACATGACTAAATTCAGCACTACCGCGATCAACATGAAAACCTGTAAACCCCTTTGAATGCCTCGAATCCTTTACTTCTAAAATCCTTTCACCATCAAAAAATATGTTAATAGAAGGACCATCTGCCGTTACCTTAACTTCATAAGAAACATCCAACTTTAATGGCTTTTGGATTGGTTTCCCTACTATTGCTCCGGTGTTAATATCAGTTAATTGTATTCGATTCTTTTTGGGTAAAAAGCTAAGCATATAGCCTTTTGTACCAGATTGATTTGTTCGAAATACAAGTGAGCTGATCGCATCATTATTTGATGAATTTACTTTTACATTTGCTTTATAGACAAATTGATTTCTAATCTCTGAAGTTGATAGAATAAAGGCTGCTTGTTTTCCATCACTTTTGCCTTTGATTAAACCGCTGGATTCTTTTGTCCAAGATCCTGATAGAGGAAGATAACCAAATATAGCGGAATTTTGTGCAGTGGCCTTTAGTTGAAGATGATGGTCAATATATAAACTTCCCAAAACAAAAACGGTTATCAAAATGAACTTCATGAACGTTGTTTTTTTATTTTTCATGCGCTCTCATCCCCTCAAAAAATAATAAAACGCTTTCATTTTGTGTTCATAAAAAGGATTGAGAGTTGATTCCATCAATCCTTTTAACATGTTATTTTTCAATCTATTCTAGAATCATTTCCATTTAGTGGTAGAAATTGCTGAAACTGCTCTTTGTACAGGTAATTGCTCCAACTTTATTGCTAAAGAAAATAATCTTTTTAACTTATAAATATCTCCTACATTTTCCCTTCAGCTATCTGACATAATGTAACCGCAACAAACGCTAACCTTGTTAGAAGTTTTTCATCAAATAAAAGCATCAATGTATCGACATTCATTTCATCAAATTATCTCTTTAAAAAATGTCCAAATGGGTCATTCCCAACTTTACCACTGAATATTGCATTTCCACTTCTTTACAGAAAAAATCAATTAACAATTCTCCAACACAAACGATAGAAGAACTCATTGATTTGCCACCATCCTTTTCTAAGAACAAAAGCGCAAGCGCCTTTATCAGCCTAGGGCAAATAAGACGCAAATGAATAGAAGACGTTCTTTGTCTTCAATTCAAGAGTGGCTAGATCCTAGAGGGGCTAGGCGCTGGATGTGGCTCCAACCATACGATTAGAGCTTTCTATTATTACTTATCCCAGATCGAAGCAAGCTCAGTTATCTTTAAAAGGTGTAGCTTTACACTTCCATTATACGAAGTTAATAAGATTTCCTTATATCCTTCACTAGGAAAAACTAAACTTGTTACTGCCACTTCTCCTTCATTTGCAAAAACTTCAATTGATGAAGCGTCAATGAACAACTGTAGCTTTACCCGATTATCAACCATTTTTAGCGGTGCATGTTGTGTAACAGGGAATGAGGATGAAAAATGATGCTCTCCTGAATTTGTGCGATCAACAATTAGTTCTTCATTTTCAATGTCATAACAAATTGTCGTTTCTTCATTGTCTGAATGCTTGATTATCAATTCAAACTTCGATGCATCCTCTTTTTCAAATTCCATATTCATCTCCAGCAATGGATGATCCAAAGTAATAGAAACAGGATTGTTTTGATCAATCAATACATTATGATGAAAGCGCCCGCCTTTTCTTAACCTGCTTACTTCTGATACCGGTTTTTGAATCAATCGAACTCCATCCTCACTTGAGGCTAAGGATAATTCTCTTGGAAGAGTCATCACGCCTCTCCATTCCTTTGTTGGTACTTGATTTGCATATCTCCAGTTGCTCATCCAACCAATATAGATTCTTCTTCCATCTTCTTCCGGAATATCAGACCAACTAACACCCGCATAATTATCTCTTCCATAATCTAACCATAAGACTGTTTTAGCATCGTGATCATTAACAAAGGTTGTTCCATCAAAATCTCCAATAAAATATTGAGTTCTTGACCCTTCAATAAACTCTCCAGTATCCCCTATGCTAACGATCATGACCCATTTCTGATTGGCTGAATCTTGATCAACCGGTAATTGAAATAGATCTGGACATTCCCAGAATCCAGCATGTGAGCCTTCCTTCTCTCCAAATTGACTTGCAAACTCCCAATCTATTAAGTTTGGAGATGTATATATGGTGACTGAGTGCCCTGTAGCAAGGATCATAATCCATTTGTTTGTAGGCACATGCCAAAACACTTTAGGATCACGGTAATCTGTTATTGAAACATCTGATAACACTGGGTTTCCTTCATATTTTTCCCATGTCCTCCCTTTGTCACTGCTATACGCTAGGCTTTGCCGCTGACGTACTCTATCGGATTCTGGATAGGTATCATGGTGAGTAAAGATTGCTACTAAACCAGGTTCACCTTTAAAAAGTCCTGTAGTATTATGCCTGTCAACAACTACACTACCCGAAAAAATCGCTCCATGTTCATCAGGATACAAGGCAATCGGTAGATGTTCCCAATGAATTAAATCCTTACTAACCGCATGTCCCCAATGCATGGGGCCCCAAATAGTATCTGATGGATGGTATTGATAAAACAAATGGTATTCACCTTTAAAAAACACCATTCCATTAGGATCATTCAACCATTTTTCTTGTGGTGAAAAATGAAATTGGGGCCGATGCTTTTCTTTTAACTTTTGTACCATTCTTAACCTCTCCTTTTTGATGTGGAATTTTTCCCTCTGGGGAAAGAAATCTTTTAAACTTTCATTATTAATCTATAAATCGACAAAATTGGAGCACATTATAATAGAGGCTGAACTCAGCCTCTGTCTATTTTTATTGATTACGATCATAACCTACTTGTTTAATTTCCAACCATTCTTGCAAGCCTAGTCGATCAAGCTCTGCTAAGTACTCATCCCATTCTTCTTCCACTTTTCCGTTTGTCATCCATTCAGCTCTTTTTCTATTTACATAGGCAAACAAATCTGTTTCAATAGTTGCAAGTTTATCTAGCTCTTCTAGTGAGAAAAAGACTTTTGGATACGTATTTTCGGCTTTCATATGAGGAACCATAACCTCTTTCATTAAATCCAGTCTCCATGCGGCATCATCTGGTTTTGTCGTAACCATACCGTAATATTCATCTAAAATCGCTAGCGGTCCATTGATGCTTGTTTTTTGTCGGACTTCTACAGGAGCAGCTCCTTCTAACGGTAAATGCTTTAACATATCAGCCGCTTCATCGAATTCAAAAATATTTTGTTGGGATTCATCTCCATACGTACCCCAGTTATTTTGAACAGATTGATGTGGATCATATAACTGATCAATCCATTTAGCCGTAAGTTCCAAGTTTTTATTTGCACTAGTAATAACCATTCTGCCTCGATCAAAGCCCATTCCATTTGTTCTTGCAACATTCACATGACCATCTGGACCTGCTAATGGAGCCATCAATTCATATTTATCATTCATGCCAGTAATATTTGCTTTATCCCATGTGAAATACATACCATATCTTTCATCTTTTCCTTTAGCAAGATAGTTATTCCAATCATGTTCAAATGCCTCAACATCGATTAATCCTTCCTTATATAAATCACTAAAATAAGCGATTGCTTCTTTATATCCTTGATCAGCAGCTGTAAATAGTACTTCTCCTTCATTACTTACAACCGTATGATCCCAGTTATCTCCTAAACCAAATGAACCGAATAAGAAAGCTGGGTCTTCACCACCATGATTAATAATGAATGACATTGGGATTTCATCCGCCTCACCATTACCATTTGGATCCTGTGTTTTAAAAGCAATCAGAACTTCTTTTAATTCCTCTGTAGTCGTTGGCATTTCCATCCCCAATTTATCTAACCATTCGACATTAATCCAAGGAAAATCATCAACTGAGTGGATATTTTCTTTTCCCGTACCGAGTTCTTCTATCCAAGGGAATGAATAGATATGTCCATCTGGTGCTGTCATCATTGATCTATACTCAGGTGATGAATCAAGAACTTTTTGTAGATTCGGCATATATTTTTCTATTAAATCTTCCACAGGAATAATTGCACCATCTTTTGCTAGTTTTAATAAATCATAATCACCATAGCCAGCATCCATAATCGCATCAGGAAGATCTCCACTCGCTATGGCTAGGTTTCTTTTTTCAACGAAAACATCATTTGTATAGTTCTTCCATTCAATATTAACCCCTGTTTTCTCTTCTAATCTTTGATAGATTAACTTTTCATTCGGATCTTTTGGTGCCAATGGCGAGCTTTGCGTAATAAATTTAAGTGTTGCCCCTTCTTCTAACGGAAATGAAATATCTGTAAGTTCATAGTCTTCAGATGATGAGACATTTTTACTGCTACAGCCAGATAGTATTAGCATCGCAACAGCAGAAGAGCATACCAGTTTTTTTACATGTTTCATGACCTAACCCCCATTTTTTATTCGTAATTTGTAATAATCTATATCAATTTGGTTCACTATTTTAATGAACCAACCATGACACCTTTTTCAAAGTATTTTTGGAAAAATGGATACATTACCATTAATGGTAGACTCGAAATAACAATAGCTGAATACTTAATCATTTCAGATATTTTTGCTAATTCAGCCATCGCTAGTTGGTCACTAATCATTCCTGGCTCAGCCTGGTTTTGAATTAAGATTGACCTTAAAACTAACTGAAGTGGATGTAGTTTTGGATCTTCAAGATAAATCATTGCATCAAAATATGAGTTCCACTGACCGACAAAAGCATAAAGCGCTAAAACGAATATAATGGGTTTTGAGAGCGGTAACACAATTTTTAAAAATATAAGTAAGTCTGAAGCTCCATCAACCTTTGCTGCTTCATGTAATTCATTTGGAATTCCCTTGAAATAAGTTCTTGCCAGGATAATATTCCAAACATTCACAGCACCTGGAAGCAAAATCGCCCAAATTGTATTTAACATCCCTAAATCTTTTACAACTAAGTAAGTAGGGATCAATCCCCCGCTAAAAAACATCGTGATTAAAAATAAAGTCATAAAGAAGTTTTTTCCTACAAAGCCTTGAATCGATAATGGAAAAGCTGCGAATACAGAGACTACAACGGTAATTACTGAAAATCCAACAGAATAGAGAATCGCGTTTATAAAGCCTCTAATCATGGCATCATCTGATAAAATCCGCTTGTATCCTTCAATGCTCCAATCAGATATATTAAAAGATAAACCCTGGTTCAATAAAACAGTTGGATCCATAAATGATGCAATGACGACATAAACCAAGGGAACTAAAACAACAAGAACAGCTAAACATAAGAAAATGCTATTCAATGATAAAATCATTCGATCCATTCGCGTGTGTCTATTCATCGAAAATCCTCCTCTCATTAATATAATCCTTCACCTTCATTTAACTTTTTCACAATGAAATTCACGACAATTAGCAAGATTACGTTAATAACAGAATTAAAGAGTCCTACAGCCGTTGAATAAGCATAATCTCCAGCTTGCAAACCTACCTTATACACATAAGTTGGAAGAATTTCTGACGCTGGTATATTCATAGCCGTTTGCATTAAGTAAGCCTTTTCAAATCCGATTGCCATAATACCACCTGCACCTAAGATAAAAATAATGGCCATTAGTGGTTTCAGTGTCGGCAAATCGATGTGAATGATTCGTTGCAATATATTTGCTCCATCGATTGTTGCAGCATTATGAAGCTCAGGATCTACATTTGCTAATGCCGCGACATATACAATCGAGGACCAACCTGCAGCTTGCCAAATTCCAGATAGAATATAGATTGACCTGAAATATTCTGGTTCTGACATAAACATTACTGGCTTTCCTGTCATAAAAGAAATGATGTTATTGATCGGCCCTGTTGGCGACAAGAAAATGAACAGCATCCCTACAATGACTACCACTGAAATAAAGTTTGGGGCATATAAGATCAATTGGACATTTTTCTTAACTGCGTTTCTTCGGACTTGATTAAGCATTAAAGCTAATATAATCGGAATTGGAAATCCTAGTAGTAATCCATACAAACTAAGCTTGAGTGTACTCATAAAAATGACATCAAAATTTGGAGAGGTTAAAAAATCTTTGAAATGCTTAAACCCTATCCACTCACTTCCTAATATTCCTTTGATCGTACTAAAATCTTTAAAAGCAATGATGGCTCCATACATCGGAACATACTTGAAAATGACGGTAAGAATAACAGCTGGAGCAATAAGTAAGTAAAGAAAGTAATTCTTTTTTATATACTCAATATTGCTTTTCAGTTTAGTGTTTTTTACAGCTTGTACTGACAGTTGGGTATCACTCTTCACCTTTGTTAATTCTTGCAATCTGTAAACCCCCTTTAGTGAATTTGGATATTAGAAAACAGTTTTTAGTAAGCGGTTTCAAAGTTTGTGTGGGATTTTTTTTGAACGAAGTTATCCGCAAAAATCTATTTTCCTAGTCATTCACTTCACTCTATTTTTGTTCTCTTCGTGATTTCAATATATCAAAGGTTCAAAACGGAATATTTTAATATCTTTGGATTTTACTATCTAATATTTTTGGATCTTAGAAACAACAATCTTTTAGAAAAGAGCCAGAACAAAAGCGCAAGCGCCTTGACCAGCTTCGGGCAATAAGACGCAATTGAATAGAAGACGGTTCTATGCCTTCAATTCAATTGTTTCTAGACCCTAGAGGAGCTAAGCATCTTACTTTTTTTGCAAAAAGTAAGACTGCTGAAGCTGGATGACGAAGCGCTTATCCATCCACAGTTCAAAGAATTTTATAGTTTCCTAAACGAAAACAAAAATAAGGCTGCCCAAAAGGACAACCTCATTCTAAGTTTTTGATATCAAATAAGCTCTTATTAATTTTTCTAACAGCTTCATCAGCCGACTCTCTTACATCTTTACCACCAATTCCAACATCTTCAAATAGCTTCTTAATGGCTTCGCTAATAACAGGATACGCTGGAGTTACCGGGCGATTTTTCGAGTAGTTTTGGGCCTGTTGGACAAAAATATTTTTAGGGTAAGTTTTAAGTTCTGGGAATTCATTTGCCACTGAGTATCTCGCTGGTAAGTCTCCTGTCATTTCAACGTATTTCTTTGAACCTTCAAAACTCGTCACATATTTTATAAATTCCCATGCTTCTTCAGGGTACTTTGATTTCGTCGATATTCCAAGCGCCCATCCACCATTAGGAGCAACTTGGTTTTTTGCCTTTGGTAATGGAGCGACCCCGAAATCTTCGCCTAATTTAAAATCCGGAAAGTTCTTTTCAAAGTCTGATAATGTCCAAGAGCCTAATACTGACATAGCAAGGTGCCCAGAGACAAACGGATCAGGTGGTAATTCCACAACAGCCACTTTATGTTTATGGTACAAATCTTGATAAAATTGCAGTGCATTTATTGCTTCGTTGGAATTCAAATAGCCTTCTGCAGTGTTTGACTTAAGATTTAAAACGTCTGAACCAAATTGCCATAGCAGCGGTAATTTAAAATAAGCTGGTGATTCACCATCGTTAAATCCTTGTGCTGGATCTATTCCATAAATGTCTTTAGAAGGATTATTCAGCTTTTTAGCAATTTCCACGACTTCTTCCCATGTCATTGGGGAATGAGGGTCTTTTGAAGGCAAGGGAATACCAGCCTGCATGAACAATTGAATATTATAAAACAAAGCTACCCCAGACTCTACTACAGGAGATAGATAGATTTCACCCTGATATTTTATTCCTTCAAGAGTTGTAGGAGGAATATCTTCAATATTCCCTTCAGATTTCATGAATTGATCTATTGACAAAAGCGAGCCTGAATGGGCATACAAGGCTAGATTTGGACTATCAATAGACATAATATCTGGTGGGTTACCCGCAGCAATTTCTGTTCGTAATCTTAATTCATAATCTCCATACGGAACCGAAACCATGTTGATTTCAATTTGAGGATGAGCGTTCTCAAAAGTAGAAATTAATTCTTTATAAGCATCATTTTCTAATTTAGTTCCATAGTTTCTCCAAAACGTAAGTTGGATTTTATCTTGGTTCTCTAATTGTCTTTCGTTTTGGCCATTAGGATGAATAGAGTAAGTGAGGAAAAAAGAAAAAAGATATCCAGCAATTGCTGTTATTAAAAGGATAAAACTAATGATTACAATTCTTTTTTTCATATCGTTTCCTTCCTCACCATTTATGCATTTAACTCTTTACGAAATTCTGCAGGTGTTTTTCCAAAATGCTTTTTAAACACCGTACTAAAATAACCTGAATTAGAAAAACCAACTAAGTAAGCAACATCAATTATTTTTAGCTGCTGATCTTTTAAAAAAACTGTTGCATTTTCCATTCTTAATTTAAT
>JAPSLU010000094.1 GCA_031180405.1 Bacillus sp. (in: firmicutes)
CTACTCGAGGTAATTAAGAATAGTAAGAGAGTTTCTGAGTATAAATCAGAAAATCTAATGAATGCGGTCATTGAAAAAGTATTAACTCAACCTGAATACAATAGTCTTGACTTCGTTCTCCATCAATCATTGCGGATGCTCATTAAGGACACATCCAAACTTACTGATGCTGAAAATAAGTTTGCGATGAATATCTTAACACAGACAGATTTTGTTATTTTTAATAAGCTGGATAAAATGCCTGTCTTAGTAGTAGAAGTTGATGGTCATGCATTCCATGGGCCACGTTAATAAGGTTTGGACCATCAACGAAGTCATCTACACTAACTTCATTTGCTATTGTTGTTAGAATGATAACATCTCTCTCTCGTCCCTGGTATTTATGGCCTGTATCCACCTCAATTTCCTGGATCCCTGTGGCCTTTTTAAGTTTGTCCGCTTGTAATCGATATGGAGCAATAATTCCCACCGATTTTTTCGCAGTATTTGTCTTTTGGTTAGGTAGTATTTCATTAAACACAACATCAATTTGCCTTTGATTAAAGTTTCCTCTCGCATGGTTTCCTTTTGCCGTTTTATACAAGAGTAATGGCTTTTCTTGCTCCTCGCTATCCGTCATAACCACTAGTTCATTATTATAGAATTTCTGATTACAGAAACCGATGATTTTAGGATGGCATCGATAATGCTCTTTTAATAGAGTCTTTGGGATATCTTTATATAAACTAACAATCGAAGACAATAAACTATGGTTGGCATAACTGTAGGCCTCATTGAGATGATAGGACTCAAATATCCTAGTAGTTTTTCCTCTTACTTCAGAAGGAACAACGTTAGGAAGCTGTTTTACATCTCCTACTATTACAACATTCTTTGCACATGACAATGCTAAGGCACCCGTGACAACATCGACTCATTAATTATGTCTCAGAACTT
The DNA here is from genome assembly GCA_031180405.1 of Bacillus sp. (in: firmicutes). GTDB lineage: Bacteria > Bacillota > Bacilli > Bacillales > Bacillaceae > Metabacillus. The sequence goes on from JAPSLU010000094.1 coordinate 937, forward strand.
TTTGGCACAAAGATATTGAGGCTCCTTTTAAGTACTATTACCATGTTTTAAAAAGAATTGCGAGAAAGACAATGAAACTGTTAATAATTTTAGAATTTGTAAGTTCAAATACTATTTGAACTGTCCCCTATAAACTGACAGTGGTTAATAAATAATTTCTAATCGGCCTTGGCCCTTTAAATCCATAAGGCCTAGGCCGTTTAATTTTAGTATATGTCCTAATTGTAAAATAGTATTTCCTTCCCACCTCAATAAAAATTTACTAAAACGTACCATACTCATGTAAATGACACTTTTCAATTTAAAGGTACCTCAAAGGAATACTTGCTCATCAATATATTCTAATACGTCTATCGGTTTTTAATTAATAACATACCTTTCAGGTCCTCTAAAGACTTCTTTTACATGCCATGCTATATAAGAATCATCAGGATAATAAATAGTTTGAATCGGCTCCCGAATAGTTTGACCATGAAACTTCATTAACCATTCATTAAATCCGTGTGTTCCATGTGCTTCTTGTGAAACAATCATTTTTCTTTCATTTGATAGTGTAAAAACCCCTCTATCAAACAACTTATGATGTAGTGAACATAATGCTATCCCATTGTCTTCATTATCAGGTCCACCTGCTTGATGCCATTTTATGTGTGCAGCTTCTATTCCAACTAATGTATGAGCCAACCTAACATTAAATCCACAAATTGCACAACTATACCCATATGCTCTTAAAATTTTCTCGCGGAAATGAGGATCTCGTTTCCTACGTTTGTAGAAAGAGATGTCAAGTCCAACTGCTTCCAAAATATCTTCATGAATTGTATCAGGAAAATGGTCATTTAATATTGATTGAGCAATTTCTTCGAGTAGATGTGGGGATTTTACTAAGTTTGAAAACACAGATTGTGTGAAACCACCTGCGATATTATCCAATAATAGTTGTTTGTTACTAGGATTTCTTACATTCACCTCAGAATTTAGTTCCCAGATTCCATCGTTTGATAGTCTTACAAATGGTTCCTCTGGATGATAAGATTTCCTAACCGGACCGAATTCTCTTAGTAATTCAATTAACTTATCCCTCGTAGTGTTATAATGTAAAAACCTGTTATTGCTATTACCCTGAATTTGTCCAAGAGCATATAATATTAATAGTGGTTTGTGAGGAGCACGTTGATCTCCTTTTTTCCATACACTAATATTTTTTATTCTTTCTTTTAATTCAAAAGGTTCCAACATATCCCCGCCCTTTTTATATCTATTCCACTGTTTAGCAACTCATCTCACTATTTATTATTTTTAAATTGGTATAATGGAACTTTATCCATCATTAAATAATAGCCACCAATTATATCATTCTCAACTTCTTTCAATTGGTATTCTTTTATATAAGGAAAGTGCGATATAGAGAAATAAATCTTATTTTTCCCCCACTTTTTTCTTGAATGAGATTTAAGCCGACTTAAAAGTTTTGTTGATTGACCTATGTATAACAAATCTTTTGAATCTTCCTCAAAAATTTTATAAACTCCTTGATTAGAAGGAACGTCTTTTAACCCCATGGAATTTAGCTCCTGTGGTGTCGACCAATTCAACTCCATAAAGTTACTTTTTGTAGGAATTCCAATTAACTTAAGAGGTGGAAAACTGTTCCCCCAAGCATCATTTCTTGGGTGAGTCTCTTCTAATTTATAACCCCGAAATCTTGAGGATCTAGCTTTTGACTTTATGTAATCTTTATGAAAACGTCCATGATTACAGTATGTGGACTCTCCATTTTCTACTCTATATTGCCAAAGCAGATAACACTCAAATCCTTCTCTTCGTGGTTTATCTAGATTTATTGGTGCTACAGAGAATTCATATTCCCAACCATTTGCATTTGCCCACGCCCACAAAGATGGTCCAGCAGTGTGCGGATCGTTGAAAGGCATTTCGTCTCTTAAGGTATGAGTTACAAGGTGCCCAATTAACCTTTCTCTTAAATCCCTACCTGTTTGTCCAATGTAAATTATTTGATCAGTTCCAACGGGCTTAATCCGATACATTCCAGGGACCTTTGGAATTTTATCTCTATTAGCTTTAGCTTCACTGAATTTAATCCATTTTGTCCAATTCAGTGAACACCAATCGCCTTTTAAAAAGTCACGTAACATAAATTAAACCCTCTTCTCATGCTTACCTAAATAACTCAGCTGTTCTCCAATTTGCATTCCTTTTAATGGTACGCTACAAGTAATCCCTTTTTGTTGTAGAAATGGGACAAGATATTGACGATACCTTTCTCCTGCATAAATATCAATACTATCAGGATTAAGTTGAATTACCTGTTCAGCTACTGTAGATGCCCAGGACTTTCTTTCGTTTGCCTTCATGCTGTATAGAGTTACATCGTATGGGTCAATTAACGTATCCTTTGATAATAGTCCATACTTCGCTGAGATTACATACCAGTCATTATAATTTTTTGTTTCAACAAAGTTTACTACCTTTTGAAATAAAGTAGATTTGGTATACATCTCTTTCGCTTTACATGGATAATCATGTTTACTTTTAGTGCAGCTAATTAAGGCTAGTTTCATTGTAAATCTTCCTTTTATTTTCCTATTTATTTACTATTCAGAGATTAATTTTGAGTAATTAAGTTTTTCGGTTTAGAATATTGACAACATGCTGCCCCTAAGGTGAGAGTGTGTAATATCATTAACGTAGTATATCAAGGTTTATAAGGTGTAACATCTTTAACAGGAATTTACCGTTTTTCAATTGATTGCGTTAGCAAATCTTAGCATTATTAATGTACTTAATAAAGTACAATGACTAAACCTACAATACTTACAAACAACAAAGGATATGTAGAAAGAAATGTAGTATTGTCTAATTATGAAAATCAATAATTGATTCTATAGATGCGATCTCCTCATTTAATTCACTAACTACTTGCTTCATTCTATTATTATTTTCTTTAATTGTTTGAATTCTTTCTTTTTGATTATCATTAGCTCTTTTAGTTGCTCCAGCACCAATTGCTGCTCCTACTAAAGTCCCTACTAACATACCTACCGGTCCACCCAATATACCTATAGTCCTTCCAACATTCATACTAGCAACAGTAGGTGCTACATTAATAAGTTGTTCTCCACTAGTTTCACTAATTAGTTTTTCTTTATATAAATCCCTAGAAATTATTAGGTAAGATAAAGCATCTTTATACTTTAAAATCGCATTAATTTTTTCGCCTTTCAAAGAATAACAATATGCTTCTAACCCTAGTAAATAAGCTAGAAATTTATAATTTTCTTCAGATTTCTCTGAATCAATGCGTGCCTCTTCAATACTTCGGCACCGTAAGAACGCATCTTTTGCACTATTTATATCAACAATAAATTCATCATACGTTATTTCTGGTCTAGCTATTTCACGAAGTTTATTCATTCCTAAATAGAAACCTTCAAGTTGTATTACCCGCACTTCTGAATATATAGATGCAATTTCTTTAGTTTGTTTCTCAATTTCTAATGTTAATTTACCTAGTTCTTCTGTTTGAAGTTTTTTCATAATTAGATTTGAACCTGTTGATAAAATTGGAGCTATTGTCAAAATAGTTGTAAACACTATTTTCACCTCAATCTACAAATCAAATTTAAATGTATCATTAGAAAGCCTTTAACGAATTTTCCAACGAAGGATTGATGATATTATTAAATCCTTCACAAAAGCGTAAATCATCCTAAGAAAAATTCATCTAAATCATCATCGCTTCTTAAAATTTTATGTTCATTAACACCTAACTCAACTGCTAAATCTACTGAAGCCGCAGCTATAACAGCTGTATTTGTATCAACATCGAATGCTGCATCGATAAGAGAATTATAACGAGCATATTTTGCGTTTATAATAAAAATAATGTCCTGATAGGCCTTATCTACCTTTGCTAAAATAGATTCTGTGTAGGCATCTAGCATTTTCTTTAATTCTTGTTCTCTCTCACCTAGTTTGTCTTTTGCAAATCCCCAAACGAAATTTGCAGTAACTGTACCAATAACAGAGCCTAATACTGGAATTGGTATTAGCATCTGTCCTATTGCGCCCCCTGTAGCTGCAATCCCTGCTTCAATACAAAGGATTTGACCTTGTGTAACAAATTCATCCAAAGAAATTTGATCCTTATTTAAATCCGCAAGTAAATATGATAACCCCATAGTTGCACTTGTAACAGCACCTGCAAATGGGGCTGACAGAGAGGTTAAATTAGTTAAAGCGTATATACTCCCAGCAGTAACGCCACCTTTAGTGCCTGCCTTGGCAGAACTTATACCGATTTCTTTCCAATCATCTTTATCAAAATACTGTATTTTTTTCCCATTTTTCACTTTACTATAGATTACTGTAATCGTATTTAACGAAGCTGCAATGGTCGCTGCTGTACCAGCAACTTTAACTCCTTCACCAATTGAAGGTCCTTTTTTTGCTTCGATGGATTTTGTTTTTTCCCTTGCATCTTTTTGAATCTCTTCTTGTATTCTTTGATTTTCATCAACTATTTGGTCTTGATGTTTTGATACTGTTTCTCCAACCCTACCTAATTCCGCTTCACCATAATTTGAAACAGACTGTTTTACAACTTCTTGAAAACTTCGGCCTGTCTGACGTTCAATTTCTTCTACTTTTTGGAGAATAGCACGAATCGATTTATCGTTTAAATTACTAGAAGCTTGACCTGATCTAATAGCTTTAATAATTTCATATTGATCTTTTGGTATAGAGTAATTCATAGAACTATCTTGATACTTACCATAATGATCAAGTATATGTTTTAGTGTGTTATTTGAACCATTGATAAATTTGGATTGATACTTAATACCATCTAATATGAAGTCTTCTGGTGCAGTCCGAGCCACACCATCAAAGGTAGCAATTTCACTTTGACCTTTTAAGGCTGCCCAGGCATTTCGTACATTGACTTCTAGATGTTCTGCTACTTCGCCATGTTTCGTTTGTTTTGAACCTAATATATTTTTCGGTTCTGAGAGAAACTGACGCATTTTCATCATATGTTTCAACGCAGTTTCAAAATTTAAATTTTGCTGTTGTTGATTCTGCAATTTTTCTTTAACGATTTGATCTAACTGTTTCGCGATGGATTGACTTTTCCAGTGGTTAAACCCATCCACTCCAGCAGCAGTAATTTGGTCTTTCCAAACACTTGTTGACATTACTTTCCAAATTCCTTCATAAATAATGCCGATAAGCTTTCTGTATTATTGATTATCGCTAGTAACAAATTACGCTCATCCTGTGAAAATGCAGTAAAAGAATTTATATTCTTCGTGTTACTAATAAATGAAATTAAACTTTGTTCTAATTTAGTAGCCAATGTTTGAGTAGAAGATTTTAAATTGGTAATCTCAGTAGATGTAGCATCAAGAACTCTAGTTGCCTTTACAATTTCAACTCGCTCTTTATCTGCTTTTATAGCAGCTTCCTTATTCTTTTTACTTGCAAAGTAACCACCTGCAGCTAAACTAGCTGCCCCAATTCCCCAACCAATAGGACCCGCTAACGCAAGTAGGGCACTCCCTCCTGCCATACCGCCACCGCCAGCTGCTAAAGCCCCACCACCTAACCAAGCTAATGCAGCATTTGTAGCTGCTGCTCCTGATAAACCTGAAATAGCGACACCTGTTGATGCAGTTCCAAAAGTAGTAGCAATCGCCATTGCTGCAGTTGGGGCAAGTGCCGCTGTAGCTACGCCTGCTGCAACACCTGCTGCTGTACCCCCACCTGCTAACTTAATCATTTCTTTCTCATCATATGAGATTTCGCTAAGTGCCTTAAAACTTGCTATATTAATATGAACTTGTTCAAACCTTTTTTCAAATTCCTTTGGAGTATTCGCTAAAATATTTATATACTCTTCTACTTTTTGAATTACATCCACTCCATAAGTACGTGCATTATGCAATTTAATTGCATTACTTTGTAAAGTTTTTGAAGATTTCTCATACTGATTTACAGCCTTTTTCAGTTTCTCTATTGCTTCTTTTTTTAATGAACTATTTAACATTGATAATTTCTCCTTTTTCTATAGATAAAAGATAAAATTATAAGATACTTTTCTACTAAAATTATCTATTAAGCTTAATCTCTTAAGCATAAATCTCTTTATTAGTATTAACGGTTGTTATTTCCACCACCCCAAATTGCTCGACCACCTGTATGAGCGGTTTGAGCATGAGTTTCCTCATCTACTAACTGCAAAAGTCCCGGTTCTTCGTTATGATGCCAAGTAAATCCATCCGGTGTTTGACCACTAGCCAGAGCTTGTACATCAGCTTGTGTTAAACCTAGATCTTTAGCAAGATTTGGATTCTCTGTAATAGCTTGATATAACGTGTCGTTAGCTACTCCAAAATGAACATTATCACTTTCTAAATACAATTCTTCCGCAATTATGACATTAAAAGCTGAATCGAATACTGGAAATGTACCTTCAATAACACGCCCATCCGGTGTTTCAACTGCTTTTTCAATAAACGGTACTCCCGTCTCAGGATGTTCATGACCATTTAAATGGTCATTTCTAGTTTCAAGTTCTTCTGCTTCCACAATATCGGCTCCATCTACTAAGTCCACAACACCAATAGCAAGCCCAGAAACAGCCACAACTTTGCCAATATTTTTTAATCCTTTGATTACTTGCTCTTTATCTCCACTTTTCAATCCTTTAAAAGTAGTATCGGCATTTTTAAAAGTATATTTTAGAGCCGAACCAATTCCCTTAATGGTTTTACCTGTAGAGTCCTGTAAGTCTTGTAAACCTTTATGTTTATAATATTCGTCCTTCCTTATAGCACCATATGTGCCTTGGACTGCTCCATCAACGAATTGTCCTGCGTTATCTAAAGCAGTTTTTGATGCAGATTGAACACTATCTCCAATTTCCTCTATCCATTGACCAGTACCTTTCCACTTGTTACCTACAGCTTTTCCAGCTACTTTAACAGTTCCGCCAACTAGTCCTCCCCCGACAGTTCCAACACCTTTTCCAATATTTCTAAATAGACTCATTCTCTTTTCCCCCAATGAATAGTCTCTACCAATATTAATTTCATAGTTAATTTTTCAGACATCATTTCTAAAATTAGAAGTTGTAAAACTTCCTTCTTTACAAATAAAAGCTATCCTAAATACAATCAGGATAGCCAAATAAAGCGAATTATACTGTTTCTGGCAACCCGACTATCATTATCCTACAGGACTTTAGACTCGTAGCTTTGCGTCCTTACCTTTCGATAAGTTTGCCTTTATCAATTTAATGATTCTTATTTCACATTAATATATTACTATTCAAAAAATGAAAATCATGTCATTATTTGTCGAAGATTTATTTTTTATATTCAGAACTATATTATTTTACAGATACAAAATAAAAAAGTACAACAATGGGTAATATCGTACTTTTTTACTATTTAGATATTTATCATGTTAAAATATATTTTTATCTTAACATCATGCCGCCCCTCAGGTGAGAGTGTTTAATATCTTTCATTTTGTGTGTTAAAAGTGTGGTATATCAGGTTTTGCTAAATTCTTACTGTAACATCTTTAACATGAATTTAGGTTTTTGACTTAAATGCGTTAGTAAAATGTTAGCATTCTTTTACTAATTTTATCGATCTTAATTGTCATATGTATTATCTATTTCAAGTCAAGAAAAGTCATTCAAAATCCCACATAATTTTTTATTAAAAATAAGTAACAAAAATAAGCCAATATTTCAATTAATCCAGCTTAAAATGGTTCTAGTTTTACAATACAAACTTATCCATTAAGAACATAATCATTTAGTAGTTTATTTTCTTCAGCAATGCTTTTCAATTTCTCCCTATCTATTACAATCTTATTATTATACTTTTTCTTGACATCATTTCTTATTTTATTATTTGTTATTAATATTACATTTTGGTCTAAACTATTTAGGTTTGCTAATTGATGATTTGCTATTTGTTTAGAAGAGAGTTCTATTTCCACATAAAATGTATGTTCTTTTTTTCTACAATGAAATCATGTCCCATATCAATTTTATAATTATTACTTACAACCCTATAGCCATTTTTCTCAAACAAGTATTTCACATATTTTTCAAAAGATATACCATTCATTTCATCAATAACAAGGATGGTAGTTCGCTCTTGATAATCCACTACTTCTAGTTCTAAAGAAAAGGGACTTAAACTCTCTAAGTCACTGACACATACACCATCTCTATATATGTAAAAAGAATTCCTGTTGGTCTCATCACTATATTCAATATCAGAGTCATACTCTTCAAAGTTTAAAAAACCATTATATGAAAGTAGTTCCTCAGCAACTCCTAAAAAAATATATCTACCGTCTTCAACTTTCTCAACAGTACCTAGGAACTTCTTTTCATCAACATCTAATGATACATAATCTTTTCTAATCTTTTTATAAAGATCCTCTTTCTCATTTAGAACATTTAGGTCTTCAGCGTCTTCTATCCTGTTCTTTATGTAACTAAAATTTACTCTACTCGCATTGACCTATAAAACTAAAGATGGATGAATAGTGTCTTGCTCTTAAAATCGCTCTTTCCAGTTCTAATTCTCTTTGGTTTGTGTTATTAGGTGGATCAATAAAGTTGTTTGTTGTAATATCATCTTCCTTAATTAATGTTAAAGAAACTGTATGAATATCTGAGGGAATAGATGATTTCTGTATTTGAGCATTAGGAATTTGCCATCCTTAACCAGATTCACCAGAATAGCCTTAGATTAAATCACTATTTCCTCTCCATATTTTGTAAGACACTTAATATAACGTCTCTTCCCATGTTTTGAAATTCGGGCAACTGTTGATAAGGGTTGCTTCTCAATATCAAGATATATTCTTGTGTAAAAAATGTGTAAAACTAATTAAAATCCTATCTTTTTCAGCATTATCTCCCAAAAACAAAAAACACCCACAATTATTGAAATATCAACGTTTGTAGGTGTTTTATCGTTTCTTAACTTAACTCGTTTTTACCTAAAGATACCGGTGGTCGGGGTCGAACAAATATTTAAATAATTAAGCGGAAAATTCTGCTTCACTCAACATCCTTCCTTTTAATGGTATCAAAGTAGCCCCTACAATATTCTTCCATTCAATCCAACCATTTGCGTTTCTTTCTAGTACAACAGCTGCTGCTTGACTTGGTGAGGAAAAGAGGTGGTTTTTACTAAAAGTGTATTTACCATTTGCATTTTTTACGATATTTTCGTTTATTAAATTCTCTCTTTTAGTTAACAAGTAATATGTATGCTGTTTGTAGTTTCTATGACATTTGAGAACCTTCAATAACTACTAATCCTTCTTCATTATATTCTCCTTTTGCCTCTAACCCTTTACCCTTACAGAAGAAGATATTTTTTCTTTGTATATTTGGGTTATCCGTTTCTTTTGTTTTCCTTAATTCTTCAAAGTGGGTAGCCAAGGGTGGAAAGTAGTAATTTAAATTCGCTTGTAACGTAATCTTCCCGCCCCACTAGAAGCGTCCCTAACGAAGGTTGGGACGGCATTTTTAAAGTAAGTATGAAAAACACTAAAAATATTTATCAGGATAATCATTATAATCTTAATTTGAAGTATATTTAGTCGCAATAAATACTTGGGTAGTTTCCCCTATTTCATTGGTTGAGTATAGATTCATCCTGCCTATTACGCAGTATATTTTTACTGTGCAACTAAAATCCTGTTATAAAAAACAGGTCTTGTTCAACATAACCTACCCATAAAGTAAGAACGGCTGTGGTTTTTAGATATGGAATAAGGTTGTCACTTTATATTAGTAACAACCTTAACATTATTTCTTTATACGCTTTAATTTTGGGTTTGAAAGTAATGTGTTAATAACATCAATGTATCCATCATTTTCATGTACTGAATAATAAATTAATAGTTTAACATTTTATGTCTATTTTTTCCGTGAATTATTCTTCTTAGTTCTTTAAACTTCCACTTTCAACTAATTGACCAACGAAAGGATTGTTGGAAAGGTTATTTATAATCAAGGACAGCTAATACAGAAGTCTTTTATGATTTGGACAGTATTGCTAGCGGGGTCAGCTGGTCTTGTCGTAATTGATAGAGCCTTTGCATCTTCAATTTGAATGGCAATTTGCCCACTTTGTGGTATGACAATAGGTGGTGGAGCAGTTCCCGTCCGTGGTGTCACAATAACTTCACCACCAATTGTTCCATCTATGACTACCATTGCCTTATAGTGGTTTTCAGTCAAATCTGTAAATAGATAATTTCCGCCTCTAAAGGAAAAAGTACCTTCATGTCTATGAACCTCACCAGAATCTGGGCAACAAATACAAAAGTCTTTTATAATCTTCATAGACCCTCCTAATGAAAAAGGACTAGTTAAAGCTACTGAACGAGCATCTTCAATTTGAATGGTAACTGACTCCTTGAAATTGATGGTGGTAGGAGTTCCCGTTCGTGGAGTCACTATAAGTTGTGCGTCGTCTTGTCCACCCTGGGGAGATTGAACGTTTACGTTAACCATTGCTTTATAGTGATTTTCGGTTAAATCTATGAAATAAGCAAATGTAGAATTTGATGGTTGTGCGATTTCTACTGTAGCTTCATGCCTGAGAACCTTACAATTCGACTTTCTTATACCCATAACATATATCTTCCTTTCAAACGCAAATTTTATAAAAATAATGGTCAATCATATATTACGGGAAGAAAGTATCATTTGCTTAGACTAATTTAGTATCTCGTGATCTATACGCAATAAATCATTTCCACACTAAAGCAACCTCTTTCTACTAACAAAGAAATGTAAGGAGAATCGTAAATTTTTTCATTACCCTTACGATTTTCCACAAAATTAAAAACACTTACAAACATGATTTACTAACATTTGTAAGTGTTTTTTCAATTTCTAAAATAATTTCGTTACAGAAATAGAAAAATTAAATTACTTCTAATATAAAATTTGCCTCGCTTTGAGGATTAATTGTAACGCTATTTTTGTCATCCTCTATTCAATAATAATTCCTTCTCGGGTGTCATTACCTTTATAACCCCATGCTAGGGAAGTGACCTGTAAGACGACCGTAATCACTTGGCGATAAAGGTCCCCCAAAGTAGGATATACGACCCATTTCAAGTAAACACTCACATAGATAGTTAGGTTTGATTATTTAGTCTATAAGCGTTATTACATCAATTGTTGATAACATATTTATCTTAAATCTCGCTTGAAAAAATCACTTTTTAATATTGCAAAATTTCTATTAAAAAAACCCACGCCGATGAAGCCGTGGGTAAAAAAACATTTTATCTGGTACCTTTTCAGTCGAATGCCAGAGATGAGTTCATTACTATCTCTCTACTGTAAACACCACTCTTTGATACGATGTCAATGACGGAGTACCATTATCCGAGGCTTCGACAATGAAATGAAGAGTTTGACCATCCTCAGCATCTGCCGGTACCGTGAATTGGTACGATACTTTAATTTCATCATGTATTACTTTTTCAACTTCTGGTGAACCAGGAGCTGGAACGTTGAATGGATAGGTGTACACTGGTTGCGGAATTACCTTTTCTTGTAAGTTAACTAGATCAATTTTACCACCATAAGTACCTGCTTCCTTATATTGCCACCAACGGCCAGTCAGATGATCGCCATCTGTATCCTTAACTGTTGCATCCAGAGTAATGGTTTGTCCCGGACTAACCTTTGTATCTAAAGTATCCATTACTTCAATTTCAGGTGCATGATTTGCATCGGAATATTCTGGGGTAACAGTCCATTGCATCCTCGCAGCGAAGTCACGTTGCGCAGCCCCAAACCAACGTGCAGAAGAATAGTCTTTAGATGCAACGCCATTTGGGTTAAAGTCTGCCCCGTTACGACCACCCCATCCACCGTAGCTAAAATCTTTGTGAGATTCAAGGCCATTGTCTATCAAATTCATGAAAATTGGTGTATCACCTTCGGAAATCCAGGAACCTGCCTCTTGCGGGTCAGTCCAAACTCTGTATCCAAGTTCTCTTAGTTGATCTCGGTTTAGGTTAGCAAACCCAAAGAAATCTGTAATGTCATTCTTATGCATTTGTTTTCCGTCTCCCCAGACCATATAGAATTCCCCAAACGGGCCTACCTTGGATACATTTTCCCGAGTCCAAGCGGCCGATAAGTAATGTCTGTCTTCAGGCAAAACAGCACGGCGTGCAGAGTATCCCCAAATAGTTGTACTCATTTGTCGGAACTCTATATCCGGCCAATTCTTTCCAATATAGTTGGCATAGACACCATCTTGATCACCCCAAGATTGGATGATCGCCTTTTTGGAAACCTTTTTATAAATACTGTTCCACTTTTCCGTATTTTTGTATTCTTCTTCAATTGATTTTAGAGCCCTTCCAACTGTGGAATGACCAGCACCTGTCAACAGATATAAAGGATCAGGTTCATTATCAAGTAGCAGGCTCTTTATTAGTTCCGACCCTTGACTGTCTTTTGAAATATCACCAGGAAACTCCACATGACCTTCATAAATCCGAGAACTCAGTTCATTAGGAAGAGGGAATCCTTCTTCATGAACCGAAAGATTTGGATATACCTCAGCATAGATATCAATCGCATCCTCGATAAAGCGATTGTCTTCATCCCATCGCCAGCTAGCTATTGGGCCAATACCCATCTGACTAGAGTGTTGAGATGCACCTTGGAAAAGTGTGCCCTTGCCGTCACCCTTCCAATGAACAGTACTACTTTGATATACAATCCCTTTTGTATCGAAATTGTTACTGTAAAGCAGGTATCGTACTAAAGAATTCAGATCATCAAGTTCCGGGTCGAACAATAATACAGTACGTGGTTTCTTTTGCCCTTTAGTCTGACCCTTAGTCGAATCTTTACTCTCTGCCAATACAGGCACTGATACTAGAGATATTAACAAACTTAAAACTATAGCTAGGACTCCAATACTTTTGAGTTTCAAACTACTTTTCATTCTTTCACCTCTCCTTAAATTTTGTAGTATTCCTACTGCTATTGAATTCCTTAGTACAATTCGTCATAAATCACCTCCTTTAGATACAGAATAAACAAGTTTAAAAAATTATTAATTTAACTTTCATCGCATCAACTTTTATACTGAGCAATTAATATATTTTAATCATGTTAATGGAATCTTAAAGATTGAGAATTTATGATTCTATTTCTTTCATTTATAGAAACAACTATGAAACACTGCTTATCCCTGTTGCTCTAAAGCAAGTTTATGTTGTATTCTACCTTGAAGCTGGTCGACAATTACAGCAAGAACAATGACTCCACCAGTAATAACCATTTGCCAGAACTCAGAAATACCCATCATTACCATACCATCATTTAGTACAGTAATAACAAAGGCGCCCATGATTGTCCCACCAATACTACCTCTACCACCAGCTAATGATGTACCACCTAGGACTGTGGCAGCAATCGCGTTTAACTCCCAAGATTCTCCCGTTGCAGGATGTGCAGCACCCAACTGGGATGCAACAATCAATCCAACCATTGCTGCACATAAACCGGATATCATATAAACAATATATTTTACTCGATTTACACGGACACCAGAAATACTAGCCGCTTTTTCATTACCACCAACAGCTAATATATGCCAACCTAATGGTGTCTTTTTAAAGATATAAACTGCAATAACCCCGAATAAAATCATTACCCAAATGGATATCGGTAAGCCCAAATACGTTCCTGAACCTAATAAAGCAAAACCTGTATTTCCATTCTCGGGGTTACCGGATAAGTTAGGATAAGTTGAACCGTCAGATCGAAGTAGCGCCAATCCGCGTGCAACATATAATAATCCTAGTGTTGCTATGAAAGGTGGTACATTAAATTTAGTAATTAAAAATCCATTAACTCCACCCATTAACGTACCGAAGATTAAGGTTATTAGAATTACAATTGGAATTGAAAAATAGATGGTAACGCCTAAAGAATTTAGTACTAAACCCTCATAAATTAGTCCACCAGCTATCATTCCAGCCAACCCTACAATTGAACCTACCGATAAGTCGATACCTCCGGTGACAATAACAAACGTCATTCCGATTCCCAAAAGAGCATATAAAACAACGTGTTTAGACATTAAGATGATGTTATGGGGTGACAGGAAATTAGGTATTAATATACTAAACACAATCAACAGTAAGATGAGAGCAATAAATGTTCTAGCTTTTAACAAAACCACTTTGAAGGATAAATCCCTACTCGTTTTTACTTGCGTTTGCTCGTTTC
>JAPSLU010000095.1 GCA_031180405.1 Bacillus sp. (in: firmicutes)
GTGCTTTGTAGCCAAGCTGCATCACCCTTTTTCTATTTGTGCATGTATGTATCTGCAAATACCGCTCATTTGAGCAGTAGAAATCGCAAGCGCCACAGACTTAGGCAAATAAGACAAGATGAAATAGAGTGAAGTCCCTATAATTCCATATTGGCTAATGACCTCGAGGGGCTAGTCCGGTTATCGCGCTTATCGATAGTTCAAGAATTTTTCGGATTCCTAAAACATACAAACGTATCCACTTTTTATTATAAGGGTGGCAATGGCTTATATCAACGCATCGTTTGTCGTTGCCTCTTCTTCTGGATGGATTGTTTATACCCTTTAACTTGTCTTGAATAAACCTTTTGCTTTGGACGATACAAATACTGTGCAAAGTTTCCACCAATAACAAAAATCGCTAAACATAACCAACTCATCGCAAAAACCGTCTGCATTCGATCACCTGTTAATGTGATGTTTTGCAAACCAAAATAGAGCATCAATAATGCGACCAGAGCGTAAAATAAATTTTTCAATGAAATCACCCTTTCAGATCAAGCTTTGTACCATAATATGCATGTACAATTTAAAAAAGAAGCAATGATTTCGTATTAAAACGAATTAACCCTACTTACAACAAAATGACGTGCCTTAATAAACACGTCATTTCAATAAACTACACTTTATACGTTTCTCCAACTTTTAAAGGAAGCCCTACTCCATTTGGCAACATTTGAGTGAACTTCCAAGGATCCTGCTTGATAGCTGGAAATGTATCATAATGGATTGGAACTACCTTTTTTGCTCTAAGCCATGCAGCGGCATCTCTTGCATCATCAGGTCCCATTGTTAAATTATCACCAATTGGTAAAAAGGCGATATCTATATCGTGGCGTTCTCCAATCATCTTCATATCCGAAAAAAGTGCTGTATCTCCGGCATGATAAATTGTTTTATCTTCGGCAGAAATTAAAACACCTGAAGGCATTCCAGTATATATTACAGTCCCATCTGCCTCTTGATAACTGGAACCATGAAATGCTTGCGTAAGCTTAACGGTACCGAAATCGAATTTATAGGCTCCACCTAAGTTCATCGGATGATTTTCAATTCCATTTTTGCCTATGTAAACAGCAAGCTCATATGGAGCAATCACAAAAGCATTGTTTTTCTTTGCAATTTCAACTGTATCTCCAACGTGATCGTTATGTCCATGTGTAAGGATAATTACATCAACCTCTACATGATCGACTTTTAAGTCTGTTAATGGGTTACCACTAATAAACGGATCAATAATAATTTTTTTATTGTTACTCATAACTTGTACCACTGAATGACCATGATATGAAACTTGCAAACTATTCACCTGCTCTCATTAATATTGATTAAGTTCCATTATAATTTTACCCACTAATCATAAATATTTAAACAAGCTAACACATGTTTATATTCACTTTTCACACATGAAATCAATAAATGACATTTGCTCCCCCGTCACTTCCATAAATGTTCTATTGTTGCTACCTTCATCCCACCAATAATATATCCTGGACATATCAAATCAATCAGATTGTTAATTCTTCTTTTTTGTAACAACACCTTGAACAAAGAATGATTCGCTTTGAGCTGTTTACTGCTTATATATCTTTTCGGTTATTAATAGTGACTGAGTATCCTCTTTTCAAAAATTCTTCTTTTACCTTCTTTTCTAACCCTTTCAAACCTGCAGTAACTCATGATATCATTTCATCTCATTTTCCTTTATCTTACCCTATAGCATTCTTACCTGATTCCTTTGAAAAATATTCCTTGAATAATTGTAAAGTTACACTAGTGATTAGTTTGGCCTACTATAACAATAAAAGAAAAGACATATTGTTTCTATTTCTATTCGATTATAAGGAGTATTTCATAGACTTTACCTAAGGACTTTACTGGCAGATAGATATGAAGACATGAAAAAAGCCGACTATTTTCAGTCAGCTTTCAATCTTTTTCGTTAATCCTTATTTACTCTAAAATGTTCTTGGAGGAAGTTTGGATCATATTGCTGTTCAACAACGCCGCTAGAATAAGAATCTGTAAGTTGTTGCATCGTTTCCTGTTCACCAAGATGATCATAATAATACGTCTGTCTTGTAATTCTTCTTTCTTTCAAAACAAAATCAGCTCCTTATTTTCAGTTAACTCGAATATAGTGTCTCTGAAAATAAGGAGCTTATTCGATTGGTTTCTAGTAGTTACGATAATGTTGCTTTCGCTTTTTGAATAGCTAGTTTTACGACTTCAAAGCCAGTCCCACCAGCACTCATTCTTTTTCTTACAGCCTCATAAGGATTAATCATCTCATATATATCCTCTTCAAAAAGGTTTGAAGCCTTTTGGTATTCTTCAAAAGGTAAATCCTTTAAATAAATTCCCGATTGGATACATTGATAAACTAAAGTGCCAACAACTTCATGCGCTTCTCTAAATGGCATCCCTTTAGTAGAAAGATAATCAGCTAACTCAGTTGCATTCGAAAAGTCTTCAGATGTTGCCTTTTCCATCTTTTCTTTATTAACTTTTAATGTATCAATCATTCCAATAAAGATTTGTAGACTACCTTCAATTGTTTTAACCGTATCGAACATGCCTTCTTTATCCTCTTGAAGATCTTTGTTATATGCAAGAGGTAGTCCTTTAAGGATTGTTAATAATGACATTAAATTCCCGTAAACTCTGCCAGTCTTCCCTCTAATTAACTCTGCCATATCAGGATTTTTCTTTTGAGGCATGATACTGCTGCCCGTAGCATATGTGTCATCAAGCTCAATAAATTGAAATTCCTGCGAGCACCATAAAATGATTTCTTCACAAAAGCGTGATAGATGCATCATGAGTAGAGAACTATTACTTAAAAATTCAATAATAAAATCACGGTCACTTACACCGTCAAGACTATTTTCATATATACCATCAAAATCAAGCTTTTGTGCTGTATAATGACGATCTATCGGAAAAGTAGTTCCTGCTAGCGCAGCGCTTCCTAATGGTGAGATATTAATTCTCTTCAAAGATTCAGTAAATCTTTGTTTATCACGATCTAACATCCAAAAATAGGCCATTAAATGATGTGCAAACGAAATTGGCTGTGCTCTTTGAAGATGTGTATATCCAGGTAAAATCGTCTCTATATTTTCTTCAGACTTTTCAACAAGCGTTTTTTGAAGACCTTCAATTAGCTCAACGACCATTGCAACATGCTTTCGTAAATATAAATGCATATCTGTCGCAACTTGATCGTTTCGGCTTCTACCTGTATGTAACTTACCTCCAACAGGGCCAATTTCATCAATCAACATTTTTTCAATGTTAAGGTGAATATCTTCATAATTAACAGAAAAAGTAAGCTCATTCTTTTTTGCTTTTTCTAAAAGGGTAGTTAATCCCTTCGTAATTTCTTCAGCTTCTTCTTTGCTGATAATCCCACACTTGCCCAGCATATCAACATGTGCAAGGCTGCCTGTGATGTCTTCCTCAACTAATTCCTGATCAAAATGAATGGATGCACCGAACTCATCCACCCATTGTTCAGGGGTTTTTTGGAAGCGTCCACCCCAAAGTTTTTTCATACTTCCACCTTCTTGTTTTTCACCATGCTGTTCACTTTCGTTGGAAGTCCGAACAATTCAATAAAGCCAATTGCAGCATTGTGATCAAACGCATCATCTTTTGTATAGGTTGCAAGTTTTTCGTCATATAAAGAGTACTCAGATTTTCTTCCTTCAATAATTGCATGACCTTTAAATAATTTAACACGAACTGTTCCCGTAACATATTTTTGTGTTTCTTGTAAGAATGCATGTAACGCATTTCTTAATGGTGAGAACCAAAGTCCATTATAGATTAATTCAGTCATTTTTTGCTCAATCACTGGTTTAAAGTGTGCAACTTCTTTCACAAGTGTTAAATCTTCAAGCTCTTTATGTGCTTTGATTAACGTCATAGCTCCTGGACACTCGTATACTTCACGTGATTTAATCCCTACTAAACGGTTTTCTACGTGGTCAATACGTCCGACACCGTGTTTACCAGCCATTTCATTAAGCTTTAAAATTAGTTCGTGAAGTGGGTATGCTTGATCATTAATCTTTACTGGTACACCTTGCTCGAAATGAATTTCAATGATTTCTGCTTCATCAGGTGTTTTTTCTAATGGTACTGTTAATTCATATGCACCTTCTGGAGGAGCAGCCCATGGATCTTCTAGAATTCCACATTCATTACTTCTTCCCCACAGGTTTTGGTCAATTGAATAAGGACTGTCTAAGTTAATTGGAATTGGAATACCGTGTTTTACTGCATATTCGATTTCCTCTTCACGTGACCAACCCCACTCTCTTACTGGTGCTAGTACTTCTAAATCAGGATTTAAAGCTTTTATTGAAACTTCAAAACGAACTTGGTCGTTTCCTTTACCTGTACAGCCATGTGCAATAGCTACTGCATTTTCTTTCTCAGCAATTTCTACAAGTTTTTTAGCAATTAACGGACGAGATAATGCTGAAACTAAAGGATATTTCCCTTCATATAATGCATGTGATTGCAGAGCAACTAGCGCAAAATCTTTTGCGTATTCTTCTTTTGCGTCAATCATATATGATTCAACTGCTCCTACTTGAAGAGCCTTTTGTTGAACGAACGCTGTATCTTTACCTTCACCTACATCAAGGCATGCTGCTACAACATCATATCCTTGTTCTTGTAACCATTTAATTGCAACAGAGGTATCTAATCCTCCGGAATATGCTAAAACTACTTTTTTCATCTATTTGTTCCTCCTCGGTTGTATAAAAATTAATATATGCTTATAAAAATACATTTCTTGTATAGGTATCACTTTACCAACAGTATCCCCATTTCGTCAATAGAAAATTGTATATTTTCGCAGAATCTTTGTATAAAAATTAAATTTAAATGTATTTTATTCATTTTTCCATCTTTGGTGATAGTAGATGATATCTTATAGCTAGTGTAAAATAGGGAAAGATCACGAATGGAGGAAGGAAATTGAACGAATACTTTACCTATGATCCCCGACTCAAAATAAGGATTCCTCAGTTAACAAAATCATGGAAAGTCTACAGCCTTCATACTCAGAACAGAGTATTGACAGAATGGGAGACGATTCGTGGACATATTCCTGATCGTATCAGTGAGTTGGAAATAGAGATAAACAAAAAGCAAGAGGAATTAAACCACGAGGAAAATTTTGAACGTTCTTGTGAGTTAAATAATGAGATTTCAGAGCTTGCTTCCATCATAAATGATTTATGGATTTGGTTTCGAACAACACAGCAAATCTCGACTTCTAGAATCCACGGTTAGAAAGAAGGTTGGATTCCCAACCTTCTTTTTACAAGTCTTTTCTAATTTCTCTCACGACATGCCCTATTTCTGGTAGAATTAGCTTTTCCATGGCTAATTTAACTGCACCGGATGATCCTGGCATGGAAAAGACCGCTGTATCCATCGATACTCCTGCTATTGCTCTACTTAAAATTGCGGCAGATCCAATATCATCTCGATAACTCAGCATTCTAAATATCTCACCAAAACCAGGAATTTCTTTCTCAATTAAAGACTCAACAGCTTCTATCGTCACATCTCTTTTGGCGATGCCTGTTCCACCGTTTGTTAGGACAACATCAATACCTGTTGCTTCACATCCTCTTAGAATCGAACTACGAATTAAAGTTTTTTCATCGCGAACAATTTCATAATCAACAATGATATGCCCATTATCTTCTAAAAATCTTTTTATTAACTGACCACTTTTATCACTTTCCTTGTCTCTCGTATCACTAATGGTAATGACTTTACACCTCACTTGTTCTGGAGCTTCTAACTTATGTTCAACGGTGCTCATAATTCCCTCCGGTTCTTTATTTTATTGTTTCATTTAATAGTCTATATTGGTAAAATTTATTTGCAAATTCAGTAATTTGACGTGTGGCATGGTAATTTCCTGTAGCACCTATCATCATGCTCACAAGTGGAATCCCAGCAATTAATTTACGTTTAAATAGCGTTAAAACTGACAGCTTTGCAATTTGTTTTAGTAAATATTCAATATTTTTTATGTCAGCAAGGTCTTCCGTACCCTCATAAAAATAGTTTTTTCTACCATTAGTATTAATTTCTTCTTTCAATTCATTCCACTGATCATACTGTAAATGCTTCGGCATTAATGCAGCATGATATACCTTTAAGGAGGTCATCATTTCATATGGGGTATTGATTTCATACCCATAACACATCGATATCATTTGAATCGACCGTAAATTTAATATCGTTTGCAAAGGAATATCAGCACCAATTAAAAGGATTCCTCCTGTCCCTGTTAACCCTCCTTGAATAAAAGAATACAGTCGATGCTTCGATGTTTGTAAGTCAGCTAAATAATGAAGTTGATCAATCGTAAGAAAGTGTAAATCGCTTATTTCTTTAATATTTTCGTTTAATGCTCGTGCCGATAGAATGATTTGTTTTTTGGCATCCTGTTGTATAAATGAATTTTGGATAACAGAATGTAAATTGAATAGACTCTCATCTACTTTTTCATAAAATACCTTCTTTAGTCGATTGGGTATATCATCCATTTTTCGATGTATCCATCGATTAAAGGTACGTTGAAAATCTGTACGAACATCATGTTGCAATTCATTTTCCCACGCCTTGATATCCTCTAAAATTGCTTTGTCACGAACCAATTCATTCATCCGCCTGTCTCCTTAATCGAAAAGGTATTATTTGGTGAACTTGTAGTTTTTATCATATCATAAAACGGCCTTGTCATAGAAATTACTTAGTTAAAAGCTAATTCCCTAATCTTGAAGATTTTGTTACAAGCATATCGTGTTCGACAATAAAAGTGAGTGATATAAACTAACAATACAATAGAATGAAAGTAGGATTATGGCATATCATGAGCTAAAGATCATTTGAAAGGGAGTGGCTGGAAATGAAACAGTTTATCTTTACAATTGGTTCTGATGAGATTGTGATTAAGGCAAGTGGGATGATTGATGCGATTGCACAGGTCAAAAAGATTGTTTTAGAAAGAGGAAATGAAGACAACAAATTAAAGTTTGTAGGTGTTAAATATTAATGAATCAACGGAAAGTTTCATGGTATAAACTAGTATATTTTACATGGTATGTGTTTAAACAATTCCGAATGTTTAGACCATACCATTTTTTATTAAGGCTATTTTCGTAAACTTATTAATAGCTTGAAGGAGACAGCACTATATAAAGTCTAGTGGCATCTTTTCTTTCCTGGAATCGTACCTTTATCCGCTAAAAACAATGCTATTAACATATTATTAGGTCAAATAGCAACAACCTTTCAGAAAAGAGCCTTCATAAAAAAAGACAACCACTTAAGGTTGCCTTTCCTATATATCAACTGTTAAAAATTAATTAGTTAGTCTTACAACATCACGTGCAATCATAACCTCTTCATTCGTAGGGATAACTAATACTTTTACAGGTGAATGTGGGTAGCTAAGATACGTTTCTTCTCCACGTACCGTATTTAGAGCAGGATCCCAATAAATTCCCATAAACTCCAATCCTTTTAAAACACGTGCTCTTATATCGCTACTATTTTCTCCAATACCTGCAGTAAAGATAATAGCATCTACACCAGACATTCTAGCTGCATAAGAACCAATGTATTTATGAATTCTGCTTGCGAATACTTCTAAAGCTGTTTTTGCTCTCTCATTGCCTTCTTCTGCAGCTTTGTGTATATCACGTAAATCGCTAGAAAGACCAGAAATCCCCAAAATACCACTTTTCTTATTTAAAATATCTAATACTTCATCAGCAGTTTTATCCGTTTTCTCCATAATAAATGGAATTAAAGCAGGATCAATATTACCTGAACGAGTCCCCATTGCTACACCTGCAAGTGGTGTAAAGCCCATTGATGTGTCGATTGATTTTCCACCTTCAATTGCTGCAATACTTGCTCCGTTTCCTAGATGGCATGAAATTAAACGAAGATGTTCAATTGGTCTACCTAGAATTTCCGCTGCACGTTCAGATACATATTTATGTGATGTACCGTGGAAACCATATTTACGGATTCCATATTTTTCATAGTATTCATAAGGTAAGCTATATAGGAAAGATTGTTCTGGCATTGTTTGATGGAAAGCAGTATCAAATACAGCTACAGCATCAACATTTGGTAACACCTCTTTAAATGCTTTGATTCCTACAATATTAGCTGGGTTATGAAGTGGAGCTAATTCAGATAACTCTTGGATTTTTTGAAGTATTTCATCTGTTATTAGGACCGAGTCATTGAAAGTCTCACCACCATGAACAACACGGTGCCCAATACCATTAATTTCATCTAGGGATTTGATGATACCTAAATCGGTTAATTTTGATAATAGAATTTTTACAGCAACCGCATGATCTGGGAT
Source organism: Bacillus sp. (in: firmicutes) (assembly GCA_031180405.1). Lineage (GTDB taxonomy): Bacteria > Bacillota > Bacilli > Bacillales > Bacillaceae > Metabacillus. Next base: position 8,465 of record JAPSLU010000095.1, read on the forward strand.
GTCTGTAACTTCTGTTTGTTTTTCATCATTTACTGAAATACTAAACACAGAATCGTTAATACCTATTCTCTCAACTAATCCTTTTGTTAAAACTGTTTCACTCGGCATATCAAATAGTTGGAATTTTAGCGATGAGCTGCCTGCATTGATTGCGATAATTTTTGCCATCTTGTTACGCTCCTTTTTCATTATAAAACTGTCGTTAACAACAAATAAAAGTATGTAAAACGATCAGCATAAAAACCATTTTCTAAAAAACATATTAAGCATTGTTACACACTACAGGTTTTCATTTACCTAATCATACTTATTCTCTACAAAATGTCACTGATTATTATCTGCCTTTTCCATTTAAACACTGCCTTTTCGACATTTCAAGGACTTGATTAAATTGCAATCGGTTACACCTAAAATTCTTATTATTCTAAAAAATAAACTTATGCATAAGGTACTTTTCTGTTTCTATATCAGCGAATTCCCCCCAAGGGACAGTTTTAATAAGTCGGTTCAAAATACTTAGCGTGACAGCATAATTGTTCATATAAAGGCAAAAGAGGCTCAAAATGAGCCTCTTTTAAATGTTCTTGTTCTCTTTAAACCACTGTTCGATTTGTTTCATAATTGAATTCATCGCATCTATGTTCGAAAACTTTGGCAGCTCAGCTAGCATTGCTTGCTTAGGTATTAATGCATCAGGACCTTTTTTCTGTAGGATTAATATGCTTTTTCCATGTCTTTCATCTTTAAAGAGGGATAATGGCAATTTAATAAATCCTTGAATGATTGCAACTTTCTTTAAATAATTATTTAATTTCGGTGCTTCTTTCGTTTCAAATAAAGAATTTGGTACAATAAAAAACAAATATCCATCTTCTTTTAAATGATTAATGCTTTGTTCCATGAATAAATGATGGGAGTAAGAATGACCCTCATCTGCCTTTAATTCATATTTAGCCGCCTCAATGTCATTTGGATAATATCCAACAGGCAAATCGCAGATTACTAAGTCAACTGGATCAATTAAAAGTCTCTCTAAGCTATCTTGATTATAGAAATGAATATAGTGCTCCTGAAGATTTGCATTAATATAAGCTAATTTAATAAGCAAATCATCTACTTCTACACCATAGCTATCGATTTTTTCTATCGCAAGATAATTTAAAATGGTAGTTAGTAAATTACCTGTTCCAACTGCGGGATCTAAGATTGAAAGTTCACTTTGCTTTCCAATAAATTTACTTACTAAATAGCCTAAAAACAACCCTATTGTATCTGGGGTCATTTGGTGATTAGGATGAGCACCTTCTTTTAAGCCTTTTAAAATAGCTAATTGGTAGGCTTTACGAAGCTCTTCTTTTTCAAATGTATCTAATGAAATTGACTCGTATTTTCTCTTTAAACTTTTCATTGTTACTTCACTAAGATTTTCTTGAAGAATTGATCCTTGAAATAGATTTTCCCCTGTCTCTGCCAATGCTTCTATGTACGTTATATCACATTCCTGAGCAAGTAAATCTGCTGTTTCATTCATTACTGCAAACAAATTTTCGATTTTCGATATTGTTTTCATTCGTTTACTCCTCCTAGCCATTTACCTCTTACCATTCTAGACATAGTTCATATTTTAGTCAAAATAAAAGAAAAGAATTCGTTAACTTACTAAGAAACTCCGGGATGTGATAAAAGAACAAAAGCACAAGCGGCTTTATGTTTTCGCAAAAAGACAGACTGGTGGAAAGCATATCCACAGTTCAAGAATTTTATAAATTTCCAATACAAAAAAGGACTTATCCAAAGTGGAAAGTCCTCATAACTGCTACATCAATCAACCTTATTGCGCAGATTTAGCTGCTTCTATTGCTGCTTCATAGTTAGGGTGATTTGTAGCTTCACTTACATATTCAACATATGTTACTTTATTAGTTGAATCAACTACAAATACTGAACGAGCAAGTAAACGTAATTCTTTAATTAGAACTCCATATGCTTCTCCAAATGATGCGTCACGGTGATCAGATAATGTTTGAACATTCTCTAGACCATTTGAAGCACACCATCTTTTTTGTGCAAATGGCAGGTCCATACTGATTGTTAAAATTTCTACATTTTCTAATTTAGATGCATCCTCGTTAAAGCGACGTGTTTGTGCGTCACATACACCTGTGTCAATAGAAGGCACAACAGAGATAAGACGAACCTTCCCCTTAGAATCTGCTAATGAAACAGGAGATAAATCATTTGCTAAAACCGTGAAATCAGGTGCTTGATCACCTACATTTACTTCATTTCCTAGCAGTGTTACTGGATTGTTTTTGAACGTAATAGAAGCCATACCGAAATTCCTCCCTTTAAAGTTATGTACAGTGTAAATATAGCCTAGGTTTCCAGATTTATCAATGTTTATGATTTAACATTTCTTTTTAAAATGATCAGAAAAAATAACTGCCTGGTTAAAGGCAGTTTAGTTTAAACACAAATTAAAAATTGCTAGACCTTTTAGATGGTTGCTAACCCTTACCTTTTGAGGCACGAAGCCTTGTGAGAAGCGGAGTTACCGGGGTGGTAATGAGCACCGCAGCAAGGTGAGTAACGAAGAAAGCGGAAGAGCCTTGATCAGCCCCGACAAGCATAAGATGCAAATGAATAGAAGATGTTCATTATCTTCTATTCATTTTTTACTTATAACCTCAAGGGGCTAGGCTCTCAACAGTCTGGGTCCTTAAATATCTAGATCTTGCTTGTTATTTGTTTGAATATCCTCTAATGGATCTTCTTTTTTCTCATTATCTTTATTTTTCTTAAAAATGCCTTGAATCTTTTCGACTGCCTGAGGTGCTGCTTCTAATATTTTTTCATATAAATGTGTACTTTCATCTAGATGGAGCATTTTTACACCATTAGAAGAAACGATTAGAAACGCTATTGGCGTAATGGAAACTCCTCCACCACTTCCACCTCCGAAAGGAAGCTTTGGTCCCCTTTGTCCCTCGTTTTCTTCTGTGCTCGTTGAATTAAATTCACTTCCACCAGCAGCAAAACCAAACCCAACTTTTGAGACAGTTAGAATGACACTTCCATCTGGTGTTTCCACTGGATCACCTACGATGGTATTAACGTCAATCATTTGTTTTAAATTTTCCATGGCTGTTTTCATTAATCCTTGAATGGGATGATCACTCATAGTATGTATCCTCCTTCAGTAATGTTTAAACGGTCATGTTCATTAAAAATTAAAAAGATGTAGCCTTAACCATTTTAATCATTCACAAAAAATGAAAATGGCTTGCTTTTTAGCTTAGGACGCCCACCTCTCCAATATTTTATGAACTGAATACCTGCCAACATAGCTTGCCCGATTCGAAATTGAATCATACATTCGAGTTTTGTTCTTGAGCAATAAATATTAAATGCAGGATCTATGGTCAAAACAGGAGTAGTGTTAAGGTGCATATAGCTACTAATTAATCCTACAACGCCACTTTTAATTGACCAGGCAAGACCTGTTAGAATACCAGTTTGTGCAGCATCACCAATTCCTACTTGTGAATGCCACTCAAACTTTTTAACCTTTACTTTCTTTAAAAACCTTCTTACAATTTTATGCATCCCTATAACATGCTGTAGAATTTCCTTTACATCATGCAGAGCCCTTATATCTTCTTCAGGTGTAATCTTCCTTCCCTTTTCCTTCACCTTATTTTTTGACTGTTCATTACCAACCTTTTGTTCTTGTTTTATTATTATATTGGCTTCATCATCAACTTTTATTAATGGTATATTTATTGTGTATTTTATAATGCGCCAAGCGCGAAGTTTTATTTTTAAGTGATCATTGTCTCCAATATGTTGAAGATCGAGAATAACAGTTATTTTTGTTAGTAAGATAAAAAATAGCAAGAAAAATAATAGCATGCAAATGACTATCACCCAGTACATATTCTTCACACCCTTTCAATCTTCCATTATCGCCTCTATAAAAATAAAATAAACCTGCTAATATGTCATTAGCAGGTTACTTAAACTAGGTATTCTATATTTCAGTGGGATTAGGTGAAGTAGCAAAAGTTTTTTCATTTACTTTTTTCGAAAATATTTTTTCATGAATAACAATTGTTTCAGCAAAAATATCATGTAATGCTTGCTTCTTTGGTGTAAAAGCTGAGATAAGAAATCCAATCCAGATCATCTTAGAAATATATCTTCCGATTAATTCTCTAAAAATAATGGTTACCCAATTTATGTTCTCATCCTTTAAAGATACAACTTTTAAACCAAAAACCATTTTCCCTAATGTTTGATTAAATAACTTTGTCATTAATATAAAGTATGCAAAATAGGTGATAGCAGTAGCAATAGAAACAGGAGAAAAAATAAAAGAGTCGTTTGTATCTAATCCGATTAAACTGAATAAGGGATAGATTAGGATACGATTTACACTTCCTATTACAAGTAGGTCTACTAAATAGGCCCAAAAGCGAATCCAAAATCCTGCAAGCAGATTCGGATAATGAACAATTGTTTCCTTCTCGACAGGCTGATGTACGAGTTTTTCCGCTTGATCAGAGTCTTCAAATGTTGCATCCATACTTATTCCCCCTTATTCAGAATATAAATACATTAATCTTGGCGAGTTTGAATTAGATAAAAGCTGAATTAGAGTAGTTAACTCTGCATCCTCTTTGAACATCTTGCTGACACTCATAGAAAGGAAACTTCCAAAACCCAATGCAGTACCATATTCAATGACACTAGCATCCTCTAGCTTTAAATCCTTTTTCATCGCTTCAACAGTATCATCAAAATATCCTAATTCATCAACCAAATTAATTTCCTTCGCTTGTCTTCCATCATATATTCGTCCATCAGCAACCTTACGAACTTCATCCTCTGACAATGGACGTCCTTCTGTAATAACATCAACAAATCCACCATAAGCATTGTCTACCATCGTTTGTAGAATTTTTCTTTCTTCCTTTGTCATTTCTCTTGTTGGAGAGAAAATATCTTTATATGGTCCACTCTTAATCGTTTCAAACTTTACACCATATTTTTCAGCTAATTCCCCGTAGTTAACAGATTGCATAATAACTCCAAGCGAACCTGTTAATGTATCAGGTGCTGCAAAAATTTTATCACCTGCAGTTGCAATGTAATATCCTCCCGAAGCAGCTTGTGTACCCATGGAAATGTATAATGGTTTTTTACTTTTGTTTTTTAGCTCTAAAAGCTTTTTATGTATTTCTGCACTTTCAACTACTCCACCACCTGGTGAATTCACTCGTAAAATGACTCCTTTTACACTATCATCCTCCCCAGCTGCTTCAACCATATCTAAGAAAGTTTGGTGTTGATAACCAGCGGTACTAAAGAACGATGTAACATCTTCACCAGTGTCTTGAATTACCCCATTTACATTTAGCACCAAAATTTTATTGAATTCAGAACCTTCTTCAATAACTTCCTCTGAAAATTCAGATCCACTAGCAAAAGCTTCTGAAAACATCTCACTTTGGTTAAAGAACATCATTGTTGAACTAATAATGATGGAAAATACAAAAAGAACCCCCGCTATTGCGATCGCTCCCCATCGTTTACCATTCATCGTTTTCTACCTCCCTCATTTTAACTAACAGCATGTTAGATTTATCTAGCAGATTAAAACATTTAATTGTGTAAAAGTGGTAAAATAAACAACATAAAGTATTGTACCATCTTCCAGGAAAAAAGTGGAGATATACATATTTAAAGGAGGAATAACTGTGTCAGATCGCCGAAATGTTTATTTTTATTACAAGAAGGAAGAGAGTACTATTGAGAAGATTAACTCTCTTATTGCATTAGCAAAAGACAATGGATTCAATGTTGTAGATGATCAAAGAAAAGCAAACATTATTGTAAGCATTGGTGGAGATGGCGCTTTTCTTCAAGCTGTAAGAAAAACAAATTTCAGATCAGATTGTTTATATGCAGGTATAGGAGTTGACAATACTTTAAGCCTATACTGCGACTTTCACCTTGATGATCGAGAAAAAATGCTACAGGCAATGAACGAATCTCAAATTGAAGTTAGACGTTACCCAGTTTTAGAGGTAAAGATTGACAATGCTACGACATTTAAATGTTTAAATGAGTGTTCGATCCGCTCAAGCATCATTAAAACATTTGTTATTGATGTCTTTATTGATGATCTGCATTTCGAAACGTTCAGAGGGGATGGTATGTTAATCGCTACCCCAACCGGAAGTACAGCATATACAAAATCTGTTAATGGTGCAGTAGTTGACCCTATGTTACCTTGTTTACAAGTTAGTGAACTAGCATCGTTAAATAATAATCTATACCGTACGTTAGGTTCTTCGTTTATTTTAAGTGATAAACGTAAGTTGACACTTAAAGTTGTTCAAGACGGAAACGATTACCCTATTATTGGCATCGACAACGAGGCATTAAGCATTAGCCATGTACAGGAACTTGAATATGGACTAAGCGAATTACCTATAAAAACAGTTAAACTTAAAGATAACTCTTTCTGGGAAAAAGTAAAAAGAACGTTTTTATAGACAAAACAAAAGGGGCCGGTCTTTACCAGCCCCTTCTATACATGATGTCATTGTCAACAATCGTCATAACAACATTTGTATCTAGTAATTGTTCAGCATCAACAGTGAAAATATCTTGATCTAAAACAGTAAAATCAGCAACAAATCCCGGTTTTATTCGCCCTCTTTCATTCTCTCTATGAATAGCATAAGCACTTCCCTTTGTATATAATTCCACCGCTTCAAAAACAGATAGTCTTTGC
>JAPSLU010000096.1 GCA_031180405.1 Bacillus sp. (in: firmicutes)
AAATCGTTTAAACGGTAAATTAATGCTTATGATTGAAATTATCGATTGATATAGAATGAGAATGGGTTTATATATTCGGTTATATGAGGCGGAATTTTAAATATATAAATGAACTAGATCGTAGTAGTATGTTAGGGGGAAAACGATGAAAATATCAACTAAAGGTCGATACGGACTAACCATTATGATTGAGTTAGCTAGAAAGCATGGGGAAGGTCCGACCTCATTAAAGAGCATTGCGCAGGCTCATGATTTATCAGAGCATTATTTAGAGCAGCTAATAGCACCATTAAGAAATGCTCGTTTAGTAAAAAGTATTAGGGGGGCATATGGCGGTTATATTCTAGGCGATGAACCGGCAAACATTACCTCTGGCGATATTATTCGTGTTTTAGAAGGACCTTTGAGTCCTGTTGAAGTATTAGATGACGAAGAGCCAGCCAAACGACAATTATGGATCAGAATTCGTGATGCAGTTAAAGATGTACTAGACAATACAACATTAGAGGATCTTGCTAATTACTCAGGAGATGGGGATCAAGAGCCTTATATGTTTTATATTTAAAAAAAATTATTCAAGTTAAGATAGAAAAAGATAGAAAGGAGGAAAGACCACATGAGAAAAATTTACTTAGACCATGCGGCTACCTCGCCTATTCATCCAGAGGTTGCTGAGAGAATGATGAAAACAATGATTGATAGCTTCGGAAATCCCTCGAGTATCCACTCTTTTGGTAGAGACGCTCGTCGACTTCTCGATGAGTCGAGAAGGAGCTTAGCGAACACTATTGGAGCTAAGCCAGGAGAGATTATCTTCACGAGCGGTGGTACAGAGGCGGATAATTTAGCAATAATTGGATCTGTTCTTGCGAATAACAAATCAGGAAAGCATATTATCACAACACAGGTTGAACACCACGCGGTTTTACATGCATGTAAATATTTACAAAAGCAAGGATATGAGGTTACTTATTTACCTGTAGATGAACAAGGTTTCGTTTCATTAGAAGATATCAAGAAGCACGTAACAGAGCAAACTGTTCTTGTTTCTGTGATGTTTGGTAACAATGAGGTCGGAACCATTCAACCTATTCGTGAAATCGGTAACTATTTAAAGGGATATCCTACTCTTTTTCATACTGATGCTGTTCAAGCATACGGAATGGAACCTATCAATGTAAATGAGCTAGGTGTTGATTTATTAACAGTGTCTGCACATAAGATTAATGGACCAAAGGGAGTCGGGTTTTTATATGCAAGAGCTGGAATAAAACTTCAGCCTGCTTTATATGGTGGCGAACAAGAATTAAAACGTAGAGCTGGAACTGAAAATGTAGCAGGTATAAGCGGATTTAGTCATGCAGCAGAGCTGACATTAGCAACAAAGGAGCAAAAGAGTGAGCAATATTTAGCATTCAAAAAAGAAATGATGAGGATATTTGAAGAAAATCATATTCAATTTTCGCTAAATGGCTCAATAGATGGCTTACCACATGTCCTCAATTTATTTTTCCCAGAAACACATATAGAATCACTGTTAGTAAATCTTGATTTAGCTGGTATTGCTGCTTCAAGCGGATCTGCATGTACAGCCGGATCGGTGGATCCTTCACATGTGTTAGTTGCGATGTTTGGAAAAGAATCGGATCGTATTCTGTCTTCAATACGTTTTAGTTTTGGACTAGGGATAACCATGAATGATATTCAATATGCTGCACATGAAATAGTAAAAGTGATTAAGAGGGTAACAGCATAGAAAGACACTGGAGGTGAATGGGGATGAAAAAAGACCCAAAAGATATAAGAGTTGTTGTTGGAATGTCCGGTGGTGTTGATTCTTCAGTTGCTGCTCTTCGATTAAAAGAGCAGGGCTATGATGTAATCGGCATTTTTATGAAAAACTGGGATGACACGGATGAAAATGGAGTATGTACGGCAACTGAAGATTACAATGATGTTATTGAAGTATGTAACCAAATCGGGATTCCTTATTACGCTGTGAATTTTGAAAAACAATATTGGGATAAAGTGTTTACTTATTTCTTAGACGAGTATAAGGCAGGTAGAACGCCAAATCCTGATGTAATGTGTAATAAGGAAATCAAATTCAAGGCGTTTTTAGAACATGCCATGAGTTTAGGGGCAGATTATTTAGCAACAGGTCATTATGCACGTGTGGAATACCGAGACGGTGAATATAAAATGTTACGTGGTGTAGATGATAATAAGGATCAAACTTATTTTCTAAATCAATTAGGTCAAGAGCAATTATCTAAAGTTATGTTTCCTCTCGGAGATATTGAAAAGCCATTAGTTCGTGAAATGGCAAAGAAAGCAAATCTAGCAACAGCCACAAAAAAGGATAGTACAGGAATTTGTTTTATTGGTGAAAGAAACTTTAAAGAATTTCTAAGTGGGTATCTTCCAGCACAGCCTGGAATAATGCAAACCCTTGATGGTGAAGTAAAAGGGAAGCATGATGGACTTATGTACTACACAATTGGCCAAAGACATGGTCTAGGAATTGGCGGCAGTGGAGAACCTTGGTTTGCAGTTGGTAAGGATCTTGAAAAGAATATCCTATATGTAGACCAAGGCTTCCACAATGATTTGTTGTATTCAGATTCTATCACAGCTACAAACGTTAGCTGGGTTTCAGATCAACCTCTAACAAAATTAACATGTACAGCAAAATTCCGTTATCGACAACAAGATAATGAAGTAACTGTCACAATGATTGATGATACAACAGCTAAGGTTACGTTTAAGGAACCGATTCGGGCCGTTACTCCAGGACAAGCGGTTGTGTTTTATGATGGAGAAGTCTGTTTAGGCGGCGGTACGATTGATAATGTTTATAAAAATGAAGAAAAGCTATGGTATGTTGGATAAGTATTTACCATCAAAGTGATTATTTCTCTAATTGATCTTCCATATAGGGCGATTCTTCTGATAATATGGAAAGAGGGTTGACACATAAATGGAGTCAGCCCTTTTTCTTTCACTGAGAAACAAATAAACAAAATTCTTGATGTGGATACATCCAGCTCCGGCGCCTAGCCCTTCGAGGTTATAAGCGATTTTTGAATTGAAGGCAAAGAATGCCTTCTATTCAAAATCGTCTTATTTGCCCGAGGCTGACCAAGGCGCCTGCGCTTTTGAAAGGTAGGGTAAAAATGGATACTAATCAACGTGGAATAGAAGAGATGCAAAAGGGTAATTTTGAGGAAGCAGCAACCATTTTTTCAGAGGCAATTAAAGCGAATCCAGATGATCCAGTAAGTTATATAAACTTTGGTAATCTCCTTTCAGCTGTAAATGAACTAGAAAAAGCATTAAAGTTTTATGAAAAAGCGATTAAAATAGATCCTAATATGGCTACTGCTTATTATGGAGCCGGAAATGTTCACTTTAATCAAGAAAACTATAATGAAGCAAAAAATATGTATGAAAAGGCGTTGAAAAAGGGTCTTGATGAAGGTGATCTGCATTTTATGCTAGGTATGTCACTATTCAATCTTGGTCAAAATCGATTATCTCTACCATATCTTCAGAGGTCAGTTGAGTTAAATGTCTCTGATAGCGACGCAAGGTTTCAATACGGTCTATGTTTGGCACAGCTTGAATTAATTGATGAGGCAATGAAGCAATTTAAAGCTGTTATTGAAATAGATGAACAGCATGCAGATGCTTTTTATAATCTTGGTGTCGCATACGCTTTTAAAGAAAATATAAGCAGAGCTACTGAAATGCTAGAAAGAGCTTTAGAAATTCAGCCGGATCATATGCTAGCTGGTCATGCATTGAAAATAATGAATGAAAATTTAAATCAATAGGAAGTTTGTGAAAGGAGCCGGTTATGCAGGAGAGTGCAGATTTATTTAGTGAAAATGAACGTTATGTAAAAGGGCTTGTTAAGGTTGTTATCTTTCACAATGAGCAAAATTTATATTCTGTTCTAAAGGTAAGAGTACATGAAACAAGTGAAAACATTGAAGATAAAGAGATAACTGTTACAGGGTACTTTCCACTCCTGCATGAAGATGATACATACACCTTTTTCGGCTCTTTTACAAATCATCCTAAGTTTGGCCTTCAATTTCAAACCGAGCATTTTCGGAAGGAAATCCCCCAAACAAAAGAAGGTATTATTCAATATCTATCAAGCGATCTTTTTAAAGGGATTGGAAAAAAAACAGCAGAAGTGATTGTTGAAAAACTAGGGGAATCGGCTATCTCAAAAATACTCCAAAATCCTGCAATATTAGATGACATCCCAAAAGTTAATAAAGAAAAAGCAAAACAATTAGTGGATGCTTTAGTTTCTCATCAAGGTCTTGAGCAAATTATGATTGCTTTAAATCAATTCGGATTTGGTCCACAGTTGGCAATGAAAATTTATCAAATCTATCAAGATCAAACACTAACTGTTATTCAAGATAACCCGTATCAGCTTGTACAAGATGTAGAAGGAATAGGGTTTGTTAGGGCTGATGAACTTGGTCAACAGCTTGGGATCACTGGAAAAGATTCAGAAAGAATAAAGGCAGCTTGCCATTATATTATTGAACATTTATGTTTACAAGAAGGTCATGTTTATCTTACTCTTGAGCAATTAATTGTTAAAGCAAAAGAATTATTAGATCATTCCAAAAAAGTTACCATTCATGAAACTGATATTTCAACAGAAATTATTGCTTTAGGAGAAGAAGGGAAGCTAATCGTTGAGGAGGAGCGTGCCTACCTTCCGTCTCTTTATTATGCTGAACAAGGGTTGGTTAAAAATATAAAAAAGGTTCTTGAACAAACAGAATACGATGAGTTGTTTCCGGAATCTGAGTTTTTATTATCACTTGGCAATCTTGAAGAAAGAATGAATGTTCATTATGCTCCGACTCAGAAGGATGCTATTCAAAAGGCATTAATGTCGCCAATGCTTTTGCTGACTGGGGGACCTGGAACAGGAAAAACAACGGTCATAAAAGGAATTGTGGAGTTATATTCAGACCTTCATGGATGCTCTCTTGACCCAAATGATTATAAAAAAGAAGAACCCTTTCCCATTTTACTTGTTGCTCCGACCGGACGTGCTGCGAAGCGTATGAGTGAAGCTACAGGTATGCCAGCTGTAACCATTCACCGTTTATTAAAATGGAATGGTGCTGATGGATTTGAACATGATGAAGATAATCCTATTGCAGGTAAGCTACTTATCATTGATGAGGTATCCATGGTGGATATATGGATTGCTAACCAACTGTTTAAGGCATTACCTAAAGAAATCCAGGTTATTATGGTAGGTGATGAAGATCAGCTTCCATCAGTTGGACCTGGACAAGTATTACGGGATCTCCTGTCTTCGAATATGGTTCCAACTGTTCGTTTAACAGACATTTATCGTCAAGCCGAAGGATCATCAATTATCGAGCTGGCTCATGATATAAAGGAAGGAAGACTTCCACAAAATATTGCAACTCCAACATCTGATCGGTCATTTATTCGCTGCTCACAAGCCCAAATGAAAGACGTCATCGGGAAAATTATCAAAAGTGCAATTAATAAAGGGTATACATCAAAAGATATTCAAATATTAGCCCCGATGTACAGAGGCCCAGCAGGTATTGATCAACTAAATAAACTACTACAAGAGTTATTTAATCCAAAAACACCAGGAAAAAGAGAACTGAAATTTGGTGAAGTTGTTTATCGGAATGGTGACAAAATCCTTCAACTTGTTAACCAGCCAGATAGCAATGTTTTTAATGGTGATATAGGAGAGATCATCTCAATTTTTTACGCAAAAGAAAATACTGAAAAAGAAGATATGATTGTCGTTTCTTTTGATGGTAATGAGGTTACCTATACGAAACAGGATTTTAATCAATTTACCCATGCATTTTGTTGTTCTATACATAAATCCCAAGGTAGTGAATTTCCAATTGTTGTGCTACCCATTGTAAAAGGGTATTTCCGCATGCTCAGGCGTAATTTAATATACACAGCCGTGACAAGAAGTAAACGATCATTAATTCTTTGTGGGGAGATGGAGGCTCTTCAGTGGGGGATTACAAACAATGACAGTTCAGAACGACAAACGAGCTTGATGCAAAAGCTTGGAGGTGTCAATTCTGATTTGGAAATGGATGAGTTGCAAAAGGAGCTACCCTTCCCAGTGAGTGATGCAAATATTGGCATGGAAAACGTTACACCGTATGACTTTATGGATTAATGTATTTAGAGTTAATATTTAGTCTAAGGAAAAACCAAGGTAATGAGGGGGAATTTACAAGAAAAATAAATAATAGATAAAGTTTTTTTGGGATATATTAAAACTAATTTTAAACAAGTTTTAAAAATGTGTAGTTGATCTGCACATATCAACTACACATTTTTAATGGTTCTTACTGGTAAAGATTTGAGCCTGATTGGTTTTGTTGACTTTGGTTCTGTTGTTGGTTTTGTAATTGTTGTTGTGATTGGTTAATTTGTTGTGAAATCTGGTTTAACATATTTACTGATTGTAATGATTGTTCCACATTACTTAACATTTGAGAAGCTTGGTGAATAGTTTGTTGTAATTGTTGAAAAGTTTTTTGCTGTTGTTGTTGAGCTTGTGAGCTAAATTGTTGCATCTGGCTTAATAGTTCATTTGATTGTTGTTGATTTTGACCACCAGATGACATTGATGATTGTTGTCCGCTTGAACTTAATTGATTTAAGGCATTTTGTATAGTTTGTAATTGACTTTTTAATGGTGCAAGCTCTTCGCCGACTTCTTCTTCTACTTTAGCGGATATTGTTGCTTTTTCCGCATCTTTCGATTTAATATTCTTTTTAATTACTTCTAATTCTGTTTCTTTTGCCATAATAAATTCCTCCTTGTAAAAAGTAATCTTTTGAAATTAAATTATAGGGGCTACTAGTGAATCACCAGTAGACAAATATATTGTCTTCATAGGTTAATTCATTTATTTGTGGTATGAATTTCCATTTAACTTTTTGGTAAGTAAGTTATTTTACAAAGGCATTAAAGTAGAGTCATGATTGAATGGAAAACCTTACACAGTATGGTGATATGGACTTGAGCGTAATCTAAGAATGTTCGGAAAGGTGGAGATGACTTTGCGGACATTCTCAAAGCTTCAAGGGCTTCCGGTTTATTGTAGTAGCAGTGCAAGCATGCTCGGGCATATAACAAATTTATGCTTATCTTCCAAAGGCTTTATTTTCGGACTAATAATGGAGGGCAAAGGTCTATTTCATCGAGATAAGTTTATACCAATTGAATCGATTTACTCCATTGGTGATAATGGTGTAATGATTGAACAAACGGATAGACTTATTTCGATTCAAGATTTAAAGAAGAAATATACCTATAATACCTACAATGATATTGCGAATAAAGCGGTTCTAACAAAAGAAGGAAATAAACTAGGTTTGTTAGAAGACGTATATTTTTCTGAAGAATTGGGCACAATTGAGGCATACGAATTGACGGACGGATTTTTTGCAGACATCGCTGAAGGGAAAAAAGTGGTGAAGGCATCTGGTGATCCACTTTCGATTAGCAAAGATGCGATCGTCATTGAACTTATGTAAAAGAGGATGTGCTCAGGTTGTTTTCTTGTCCGAATTGTAGAAGTAAAGACCTAGGGAAGATAGGTGTAAATCAATACTATTGCTGGAGCTGCTTTATTGAACTATCTGTATCAAAAGGGAAGATATTAACTCATCAAGTTGAGGAAGATGGGACATTAAGTTCACTTGATGATTTATTTTCTGAAGATGAACGATCAATAAGCATGTAAAGGGGAGATAGTGTTGAATCGTACTTTAACCTCATTAGTATCTTTAGGATTAGGTGCATTAGCATATCGCTATGCACGAAATTCAAACATGACGAATAATCGTTCGATGAAAAAAATGAGAAGACGTGTAATGAAAATGTTTTAATTTTTTTGAGCTGACTTAGGTCGGCTCCTTTTTATATTGGGAATAGATGTATAAAATTACTCCTACCCTCCACACTAAATAAAAGAGGAGGAGTTATATGAGAGACAAACAAATTAAATGGTTGCTACGCATAACCATTCTATTATTGGGCTTACTTTCTGTTTTTGTATTTTTAAAATTGTATTCTGTCTGGGCTCCTTTTTTTACCATGTTTAAAGCTATCTTGATTCCGTTTCTCATAAGTGCATTTATTACATATTTGTTACACCCTATCATTGAAAAATTACATCGAACTGGAGTGCCTAGATCAATTTCAATCCTTATTATATATTTTTTGTTTTTTGGGCTAATTGGTTATGGTTTTTATAGAGGTGTCCCTGTTTTAATTACTCAGCTAAGAGATTTATCTGAGAACTTCCCACAGTTTACCTTAACGTATAATATGTGGATTGACTCGATTCATGATCAAACAGATTCATGGCCTATTGGTATACATGACCGGATAGATGATTTGTTTGCAAAAACAGAAGAATGGGTAGCTATAACAATTGAAAAAGTGATTAACAGCTTAAAAAGTCTTTTTGATTATATGCTTTTAATTGCGATCATCCCGTTTTTAGTTTTTTATATGTTAAAGGATTACGATCAGATAAAAAGAGCAGGATGGTATATGACACCACGTAAATGGAGAAGCGAAACAATACAGTTTTTAAAGGACATTGATCGTTCTTTAGGGAATTACATTCGCGGTCAATTATTTGTATGTCTTATTATTGGGACACTGGCTTTTATATCCTTGTGGTTTTTTCATGTGAAATACCCTTTAATTCTTGGCTTATTAATTGGTGCGACAAATATCATTCCTTACTTTGGGCCGGTCATTGGAGCTGTCCCTGCATTGATCATCGCTGCAACTATGTCGACAAAAACAGTTATCGTTGTTATTGTGATCATCTTAAGTTTGCAATTTATTGAAGGGAATATTTTAGGCCCGTTAATCGTAGGTAAAAGCCTCCATATGCATCCAATCATTATCATGCTTGCATTACTAGCTGGTGGAGAAATTGGTGGCGTTGTTGGTCTGATGTTAGCGGTTCCTGTAATTGTTATCCTAAAAGTCATGATTATTCACATGGTTCAACTAAGAAGACAACATTGACAATTAGAATACGCTTGTCTATAATTCTATGATAGAATATTGATAAAACAATGATGGAATGAAGTACGCTGAAACCGCTTTTAAGAGAGGAATTTCCTTGGCTGAAAGAGATTCTAAAGTAAGGGCAGCAGAACGCTAATCCTAAGTGCAGAAAAACCTGCCGTATTGAACCACGTTACGGTTTTATAAAGGTGATGGATTATTGTATATGCCTTATGCTTATTTCAATGTCCATAATCAGGGTGGTACCGCGAGCTAACTCTCGTCCCTGTGCAAAGAGGAATTTCTTTTCACAGTGATGAGAGTTTTTTGTTCCTTGGGAATTAATAAGATCTTTGAACAGTTAAAAAGCGCACGACATCCACTCCAGTAGTCTTACTTTTTGAAAAAATAAAGTAAGATACCAAGCCCCCATCAATTAAAATTTAAGGAGGATACATATGAGAAATTTACAATCTGCAGAAGTACGTCAAATGTTTTTAGATTTCTTTAAAGAAAAAGGACATGATGTGGAACCGAGTGCATCACTCGTTCCACATGAAGATCCAACATTACTTTGGATTAACAGTGGTGTAGCAACATTAAAAAAATATTTTGATGGACGTGTAATTCCAACTAATCCGAGAATCTGTAATGCACAAAAATCTATTAGAACCAATGATATTGAGAATGTAGGGAAAACGGCAAGACACCACACATTTTTTGAAATGCTTGGGAACTTTTCAATTGGTGATTATTTTAAAGTTGAAGCAATTGAGTGGGCATGGGAATTCCTAACAGATGAGAAATGGATTGGCTTTGATCCAGAGAAGCTATCTGTTACGATTCACCCTGAAGATAACGAAGCATTTGATATTTGGAAAGATAAAATTGGCATTCCTGAAGAACGTATTATTCGTTTAGAAGGGAACTTTTGGGATATTGGGGAAGGACCTAGTGGACCGAATACAGAAATTTTCTACGATCGTGGGGAAGACTATGGCAATGACTTAAATGATCCAGAATTATATCCTGGTGGGGAAAATGAAAGGTACCTTGAAGTATGGAACTTGGTTTTCTCACAATTTAATCATAATCCTGATGGTACATACACACCTTTACCAAAGAAAAACATTGATACTGGAATGGGACTAGAGCGTATGGTCTCTGTTATACAAAACGTTCCAACTAACTTTGATACAGATTTATTTATTCCAATTATTCAAGCTACTGAACAAATTTCAGGGGAAGCATACCGTAAGGATAAAGAACAAGATGTTGCATTTAAGGTCATCGCTGACCACGTTAGAACAGTTAGCTTTGCTATAAGTGATGGAGCTCTTCCATCGAATGAAGGTCGTGGATATGTTTTGCGTCGCCTTTTAAGAAGAGCCGTTCGTTATGCGAAGCAAATTAATATTAATCGTCCATTTATGTTTGAACTAGTACCAGTTGTTGCTGAAATCATGGTTGATTTCTACCCAGAAGTTAAAGCAAAAACTGAATTTATTCAAAAAGTAATTAAGAATGAAGAAGAACGTTTCCATGAAACATTGAACGAAGGATTAGCTATCTTGGGTTACGTAATCAATAATCAAAAAGCGAATGGAAATCTTGTGATTCCTGGAGAAGATGTTTTCCGTTTATATGATACTTATGGATTCCCGGTTGAATTAACAGAGGAATATGCTGAAGAAGAGGGCATGAAAGTTGACCATGAGGGCTTCGAAAATGAAATGGGAAGACAACGTGATCGAGCTCGTGCAGCGATGCAAAAAGTTGACTCTATGCAAGTTCAAGGTGGAATGCTTGGTGAAATTAAAAACGAAAGTGAATTCGTTGGATACAATCAACTCGTTGTAAACGATGCAAAAGCTGTAGTAATTGTGAAAAACGGAGATGTAATTGAAGAAGTACATGAAGGCGAAGAAGTCCAAATTATCCTTGATAAAACACCATTTTATGCTGAAAGTGGCGGACAAATTGCTGACGAAGGGACTCTTACTAGTGAGAAAGCTATCTTAAAAGTAAAGGATGTTCAGAAGGCACCAAATGGACAAAACTTACACAATGTTATTGTGGAAAGTGGAACAATTCGAACAGGTGATCAGCTTATCGCTACTGTATCAGAAGAAAACCGTAGTGGAATCGTGAAAAATCATACAGCAACACATTTATTACATCAAGCGCTAAAAGATGTGTTGGGTACACATGTTAACCAAGCAGGCTCATTAGTAACTGTAGACCGTTTACGCTTTGACTTTTCACATTTTGGCCAAGTAAGTCAAGAAGAATTAACTCGTATTGAACAAATTGTAAACGAACAAATTTGGAAGAGTATTGATGTTGAAATTGACTATAAATCACTTACAGAGGCAAAAGAGATGGGTGCTATGGCACTATTTGGTGAGAAATACGGCAATATAGTTCGTGTTGTTCAAGTTGGGGACTACAGTTTAGAGTTATGTGGTGGTTGTCATGTTAATAACACATCTTCCATTGGCCTCTTTAAGCTTGTAACAGAGACTGGCATTGGGGCTGGAACAAGAAGAATTGAAGCTGTTACAGGAAAAGCTGCGTACGAATTGATTAATGAACAGTATGCAAGACTACAAGAGGCAGCGGACCTATTAAAATCAAATCCGAAAGATATTGTGTCTAGAATTAATGGTTTATTACAAGATTATCGTGTTCTTCAGCGTGAGAATGAATCTCTAACAACAAAGCTTGGAAACTTAGAAGCGGGTAGCATTGTAGACCAAGCTGTGAAAGTAAATGGGGTTACGGTTTTAGCTGCAAAAGTGAATGCAAAAGACATGAACAGTCTTCGTGGAATGATGGACGACTTGAAAAATAAACTACAATCGGCTATTGTTGTTCTCGGAGCGGCTGAAGATGGAAAAGTTAACCTTGTTGCCGGAGTAACAAAAGATCTAGTTGACAAAGGCTATCATGCTGGGAAATTAATAAAAGAGGTAGCTGAACGTTGTGGTGGTAAAGGTGGCGGACGCCCTGAAATGGCTCAAGCGGGTGCAAAACAACCAGAAAAGTTGACAGAAGCACTTAAATATGTCGAAGAATGGGTTGAATCCGTTTTATAATTCCGTAAAGTAGTGTAAAATGTAGGTAAGATTGGACAAGTAGATTCCCAAAATGAATCTGAGAAAGAGGTGCGAACGGTGAGTTCATTTGATAAAACAATGAAATTCAACTTTTCTGATGAAACGGTCGAAACGAATGTAAACGAAGTCCTTTATACCGTGTACGATGCGTTACAGGAAAAAGGCTATAATCCTATTAACCAAATTGTAGGATATTTACTTTCTGGTGATCCTGCCTATATTCCGCGTCATCGTGATGCACGGAATTTAATTCGCAAACTTGAAAGAGATGAATTAATTGAGGAGCTAGTTAAATCTTACTTACAAAAAAATCGAGAGGCATAATATGCGAATACTAGGATTAGATTTAGGCTCCAAAACAATTGGAGTAGCAGTAAGTGATGAACTGGGTTGGACAGCTCAGGGAATTGAGACGATTAAAATAAATGAGGAAAGTCGAGACTATCAATTAGGAAGACTTTCTGAAATCATTGAACAGCATGGAGTAGAAAAAATTGTTCTCGGCATACCTAAAAATATGAATGGAACAATTGGTCCGAGAGCCGAAGCTAGCCAGAAATTTTCTGAAATATTAACAAAGAAATTCAATCTTCCAGTTATTTTATGGGACGAACGTTTGACGACTATGGCTGCTGAGAAAATGCTTATTTCTGCTGATGTTAGCCGTAAAAAGAGAAAACAAGTAATTGATAAGATGGCTGCAGTCATGATTTTACAGGGCTATTTAGATAGCTTAAACTAAGCTAAACCAAACTTTTATGAGGTGAAAACATGGATCACGGTGAAAAACAAATTACAGTTATTGATGAAAATGGAAACGAACAGTTATGTGAAGTATTATTCACATTTGAATCTGAGGAATTCAAAAAATCGTACGTTCTATACTATCCAGTTGGGGCAGAAGAAGACGATAATGAAGAAATTGAAATTCATGCTTCAAGCTTTAACCCACATGCAGATGGTGAAGATGGAGAACTTGAGCCAATTGAAACAGACGAAGAGTGGGACTTAATTGAAGAAATGTTAAACACATTTCTTGACGAAGAAGAAGAAGAATAAGATAAAAGGTGCAAAAGAAATTTATTTCTTTTGCTCTTTTTTTTACACAGATATGTTCTCATCCATTCCCCTTTACTACTCTCCGAAAACAACCTGGAATATCCAGTAAAGTGAAATTATTGCCGAAATAGGGAGAACATTGTAGTATAATAATTGGGGTGAAAGGGGGATATACATGTCTGAAGGTCCAAAAAAAGATACATTCCGAAAAAAACTAATGGAAAAACAAAGTGAAGCAAGGGTAGTTAGAAGAATTGTACTAACCGTTTTTATCATTCTAATTATTGCCTTTTCGGGCATTATTGGAGGCGGTTATCTTTATATAAAATCTTCTCTAGAACCAGTTGATCCTAGTGATCAGACAGCTATCAATGTTACAATTCCAATTGGTTCATCTGTTTCTAACATATCAAGCATATTAGAAGAGCATAACATCATTAAAGATGATCGAGTTTTTAAGTATTATATTAAGTTTAGAAATGAGTCAGGTTTTCAGGCTGGTGATTATAAGTTAAACAAATCAATGACCTTCCAAGAAATTATAAAAAGTCTAAAAAAAGGTAAAGTAATGAATGAAGCAGCTTTTCAGATTACGATTCCAGAAGGAAGGCAATTAACAGAGATTGCATCAATTATTGCAAAGAATACTGAATTTGAGGTAGACGATATACTAGCAACTTTAACAGATAAAGAGTTTATTGATTCAATGAGAGCTAAATACCCTGACCTGTTAACTAATGAAATCTACCAAAAAGAGGTGAGTTATGCGTTGGAGGGTTATTTGTTTCCAGCGACATATCCTTATTACACAAAAGAGCCGACAATTGAAGAGGTTTTAGAGCCGATGGTGAAAAAAACGAGTGAAGTTGTCGCTAAATATATTCCTGAGCTACAGGAACAAGATATGAGTGTCCATCAATTTGTCACGATGGCTTCTTTAATTGAGGAAGAGGCAACAGAGAAGGCAGACCGTGAAAAAATCTCAAGTGTCTTTTACAATAGAATGAAGAAAGAAATGCCTTTACAAACAGATCCAACCGTTCTGTATGCCTTAGGCGAACACAAGGATCGTGTATTATATGCTGACCTTGAAGTAGATTCACCATACAATACGTACAAAAATAGAGGACTTCCACCTGGTCCAATTGCAAATGCTGGAGAAGTTTCATTAATTGCTGCTTTATCTCCAGAAGACACTGATTTCCTATATTTCCTCGCAACAAAAGAGGGTGAAGTCATCTTCACAAAAACTCTTGCTGAGCATAATGAGGCAAAAAACAAATATATTACAAACAATTAAATGTAACCAAGGAAAGAGAGGGAATGCAAATAATCCATTCGCATTCCTTTTCTTGTTGTGGTAAAATATATCGAGTTGTTAATTGGACGACGATTTTTTATCATGTGTACAGTAAGAGTTCTCTTTGTGAGGCTCTTCTTTTTAGTGCAAACATTCTTATATAAGAGAATTTATTATCGGTAAATTCAGATACTGAAATGAATTGGCAGGAGGGTAATCAGGTGTTAAATAAAGATGTGCTAACGTATGTTGAAAGCTTAATTCCCGAACGGCCACAATACGTTAAACAAATGGAGGAATTTGCCTTAAAATATGAAGTGCCAATTATGGAAAAAGTAGGGATAGAGGTACTGCTACTACTATTATCTATGCAGAAACCTAAAAGAATTTTTGAAATTGGGACAGCCATTGGCTATTCTGCAATAAGGATGGCACTTCAATTACCTCATACACAAATTATTACTGTTGAGCTTGATGAAGAGCGTTATCAGCATGCTCAAAAACATATAAAGGCTTTAGGGTTAGAAAAACAAATTATCACCTTCTTCGGTGATGCACTATCTCTATCAGAAGAGATTAAGC
>JAPSLU010000097.1 GCA_031180405.1 Bacillus sp. (in: firmicutes)
ACGAAGCAAAAGGCATTCCAAGGACATATAATTTTGTAGTCAATGTTGGTGTAGATGAAAAGGTTAAGGTGTCCGTTCAAAGGAAAGGTAAATATGAGTCATTTAATGATATTAGTTCCACTGATTTTGAAAAACTTGGAAATCATACAAATGCCCCAGAACATCACACTAATAAACAAATTAATGCCCTTATGCTAAATAATGATCAATTACTTGAACATAATTATGAACTTTTGGGTATAATAGAAGGACTTAGGGAGAAGAACGAAGAATTAGTTAAGAAAAAGGAGGAGGGGTATAAAATGGCTAAAAATAATCCTATTTTAAATGCTATACAAAGACTATTAAATTTTAGTTCACTCGCATTTTATATGGTTTCATGTGTATTTTTGTTCTTAGCTATATTTAATACTCTTATTCCTAGAATTGACTCAATTTTTATCTTCATTCTATTATTTATGATTGGAACAATGTTTCAACTTGATAAAATCTACAGGAGGTTTGCATGGAACAATTACAAAAATGTAGATATATATCATAGAATTATTGGCCCCGTATTCCTTGCTTTCACTGTTCTATTCGGTGGAGTGGGAGTCTTCATTTATAAAATGTATGAATTAAATTTGAATAAAAGTATAGATGGATCGTGTAATTTATGCCTATTTCATTTCTGTCATGACAGTAAGTTTTATTATGCTAACAGTGATAATAATGCAATCAATAGCAATGCATAGAGTACCGTAACAGAATCATACGCAAGTATAAAGCCCCTCCAATAGGAAGGGCTTTTATTTTACTAAAACATAACTTCAAATGTATCCCTACCATATAATGCATCAACAGTAAGTTTTTTAGCCCCTTGGAACTTCTTCACCGCATAAAATGAATTATCACCAAAGAGCCATCAAACCCTTTCGGATCTTGTTTGTGGCAATAGTCAACCAATCTTGGAAAGTAATAATCTTATTCTCGTTAACAGGTTCATTTACTACTACTTCTTGTTGCGTTGCTGCAGTTCTAATTGTTTCATAGATCAATATGTTAATCCTATTTTCCACACAATATTCATACCACTTCAATGATACTTTCTTCGTGTTAATTGCTAATTTGTCAAGGTTAGATCGGTTCCTTGTTCGTAATACATTATTTACCCTCTCTTTATCATCGTTTGAGATAACATGCAATTTATCAAGGTTAATTGATGGAACTTTCACACCGATTTCAGCAAGATTTTCAATAACCGATAACCCTTCATTAGCGATATAAAAAAGCACCGTTGCATAAGCAAGCACCATTGAGTTGTAAGACAATATCGATTATGTTTGCTGCAATGATCGCTCCAAATACTCAATCTTCCTCACGTATCCAAACCAAGCAGTTCTACTTCTTAATTTCTTGTTCTTTATCGCTATGAGAACACCTGTAATAATATCTAAGATCATTAATACAATTAATAGATCAAGGAACTTTACTCCTCCGAATAAGTACCCTTGTACAATTTAAAAATTTGGTAATGTGATTTCCATTTTCCTCCCCCTTTCTTAGTAAAATAAAAAGCCCTACTTCAACTGTCACCTCAATAAAAAAAAGAGCCCTAAAGCTCTCTATTTTTTTATCTTTTTTAGAATGTAGTTGCCTAAATTGTCTGTTTCTAATTTAGCCAACCCTCTTCTATCTAGCTCAATCATTATTCTCTTACTTTCATGTATTGCAGGTTTGGGTCTTAGGAATATATCGCTATATAGCCTACTTAGTGACGATGGATAACAATTAACATTATCAGGGTATGTTTCATTAAACTTCTTTGCTAATAACTCATACTCTTCAGTAATCTTTTCTTCATTCGCTTGTTCTAATTCTTTCCGCTTTTCTTCTTTATCTACGAGTTCTTTTTTCACCCTATCTTTTTCTTGTTGTTTCATGATTACACTTACCGCACAAACCACTAAAATGACAACACCAACTACACTTATCGAAATGTACGGATGTTTCTTAACAAAACCAGGCACATCTATGCCATAAGGTTTAAGTTTTTCGAAAAAATCTAATAAAGTAACTAAAATAGATAATAATCCGCCTATAGTAAAACCTGCAACAAATGACGAACCTTTCATGATATCTCCTCAAAGTTTTATTTTATTAAATTAAGGATATCAAATTATATCCGTCCGTCAATTATTACCTTTTCATTACGTCGGAATATCTCCATTCGAGTTGTTACAAATTATGATATATTTCATCGATTTTCTCTGGATCAATTGTGATAGTTACTTTTTTTGTAGCCAACCATCCCACCTACAAAAGAGTATGGAATAATTATCCGAAAATTACAAATAGTACGCAATATAATATTTGTATTTACTAATGCGGAATTATCTCCATTCTTTTAGAGTTAACAAAAATATAGAAATTTCAGCATTTTTATTTATTAACACTAATGTATAGCATTAAGACACTAAATTTTGTTAATTTTCATCTTCAATAACTTCTTCAATTTCTTGAAATCCAATAAAACGTATTATTCTCCTGGTCATTTTTTGACCATTACCTTTTAAACCTAAGTTTAGTTCTCCTTCAGTTACACCTAATCCTACCGATCCACTACCTTTACTATCAAAAACCTCTTCAATTTCTACTGTTTCTGCTGTTCTAATTCTTTCTGATATCGCTAACTCTTGTTCAATCTTAGCCTGTTGCATCTTTAACTTGTGAACAAATTCTTCTCGCTTCATGTGTTCTTCCAACTCACTGTAATTTCCGTTTTTCACCTTATCAATAGCCTTTTCTGTAAGTTCCCATGTTACAAAATGTAAAGGTGCAGTATACTTCAAAAATGTTTTTACTTGTTCTTTTTTAATCATAATTTCCTCCAAAAATAACATTCTATTTTTACCACTATTTACTTTATTAAAAAGCACCCAATTATGAGTACCTTTCTTTTATCTATATTCTTGTATCATTTTTTCTTTCTCTATGAATTCCCATTTAGAGTTGTACCCATGTAGAATATTTTATTCCTTTCTTAACTACTAGTCTATACGCTTCTCTGGATCTACTGCCAACCTACCACCTACAAGGGACATGGAATAATTGTCTAATAAATACAAATAATGGTCAATACATTCAAAGATTTATTTTATTTACTAAACGGAATTTTCTCCGATTGGTTATTAAGCTAACGGTATCCTCATATCGACCTACAGTATCTCAATAAGCTACAAGTAAATCAGCACCTGTACTTGTAGTTTTGGGAACAAATAAAATGGTGTCTTTTACCTTGAATGGCACTAAGTTAATAAAGTCTATAAGTTAATATCATATTCTTCAGACACATTCATTGTAGTCATCATAGATACAGAGAAAATCACCCACGATTATAACTGTGGAACTAGTTTGTATTGTTACGCTCCAACTCAGCAGATGTCTTTTAATATTCACCTAAAAAGCTTCCACATGAATTATGCAGAAGCTTTTATTATTTCTTTATTTACTTGTTTATTAAACTTACGTCCTAAATTAATAGAAGGTAACTCTAGGTATTTATATGACAATGCTGACAGTGCAAAACTTACTATTAATGATATTATCCAAATTATCCAAATAGACATTAATCCATATAATAAATGAACAAATGAAAAAAGAACAATACAGTGGTAAAGATATAGACTGTATGATATTTTTCCAAGAAATTTTGTGGGTTTAAATAATAAAAACTTAGAAATTAAATTAGAACTTAATGACATCATAATTATTATTCCTGCACCAATTGCTACAACCCAAGTATCGAGAATAGCCGCTAAGAAGACATCTCTTCCTCCCAGTAGAATATTAAGCGCGAAAGCAGGTTTAGCATATAGGTATAGAAACAATCCAGTTAATAACAACGTAGTCTGTTTTAAGGTTGTTAAATCTTTAATTTTTTCAATCATTTCTAATCTATATCTTGCCAATATTGCGCCGACTATAAACAATGCACTGTAGTGAAGAGTATGAAAATAATCATGGCTTGGTTTTGACAAACCTACATAAAGAATAAAAGATAAAGCACTCATCATTAAGGCTAATAAGATTGTCTTTTTGAAATTGAGTCGATTTATTATTAACATCAATAATGGGAAAATAATTGATATTCTCATTTCGTGAATAAGTGACCATAATACCGGATTAATATGAGCATTTTGAAAACTGGTTAACAATAACAAATGCTCAACAATTACTCTTAGATTTATTTCCCTTGACCATACCATATTGAACCAACTACTAAACTCATTTATAGATCCACTATACAACGTCATAGAGGATAAAATTGCAATAATCAATGATACATAAAATGGTAAGTAAATTCTTAAATACCGTTTATAAAGGAATGATGTATACTTTATGTTTTTTTCTTTTTCAAAAAAGGGTATAGACAACACAAATCCACTCAATACAAAAAATAAAGTAACGGCTTCACTTCTAGCAATGAGTATTCTTAGAGGACTAAACTCTATTAATTGTGTAATATGCGATGTTGGTATTATTAACATAAAATGACCTAGTAAAACAGATAGTGCCGCTAATCCTCTTAGAGAATCTAGTTCTTCATAACGAATTTTCATTTCATTGCAATCCCCTAACATAATTATAATGTTCTCAATAATGAACACACTAATTATAGTTTTATTTGGGAATTATTTCAACTAAAGTTTAATATTATTTAAGGTATTGCAACATACTGTCCGTAATACATCAAAGTCGCTTCTTTGTCACAATATCATGACTAAATCATTATATAAAACCATGAAAAAACTAATGAGGATGAAAATTACATCTCAATAGAACCCATTCTTTTCCAGGTTAAGTACAGAAACTTAACTTATAAAGGTCTTTTAAGAATACCTAGCTTTCATTCCTTCAAAAGATAGGACTCCAAGAATAAAGTACGATGTATACAAAGAAAAGGGCAAGCTTATTTAAAATTGAAAAACATTGTAGATATAAAAAAAAGCTGAACGGATTGGTCAACAAAAGACATACAATTCAATTAATAACTGTATTCAGGAAGAAATGAAAAGAGGAAATGAGCTTTTACACTCATTCCCCTTTTCATTACTTGAATAGCGATATGAAGTTTTCTAATAGGTCGTAGTAATCCTGTGCCCTTTCAATGTGTTTGTGATGCTTAACAGCAAAGAGTTGCACTCTTTCATAACCTTTTTTAGTTTGTGCTTTTACTTTCTTTGCACCATTTTTAACTTTTGTTACTAGACGATATTTTTTATTTTTTCTCACTAACTGCGGACTCTAAGTAAAAGTGTTCCTTTCTATTACTGCATCCGTGAGTGTTGGCAGAGTTAAAAACTCTTATTCTACGTGGCTATTATTTTCGACATTTACGTTTTTTTACCCGATATCCTTCACCTCCATATTAAAATTGGTAATCACACCAATGTTGCCATTGGCTTATTCTTATTATACAAAATGAATTTGTGATTCCAAATAGAGTTTGAAGATAAATTTCAAATAGTAGTATATTTTTTGAAAAAAACCAGATTTATTCCACTTTTTAGTTTTAAAAATCTATATTATATTTAAAATTGGGTAAAAAAGGACACCTAAACCCGTTAGAATAATCGTTGTAGTTTTATTTTAAAAATCACAAATTATTAAAGCAGCTGTATCACAGGTTTAAAATAGACAGAAGTTTTTTTGTTGTAGCAGGAAACAGAGATAAGTGAGTAATATGTGGTATTTTTTCTTGAGGTAATATTCGAATAACAAGACTTTCTTCATGTATCGTCGGCAGAGTAGATAATCTTAGATGAACATTTATGTTTGATGTAGAAAGTGACAATGCACCGTTTTGCGGCCTTCTTCTTTCCCCTATGTCCATTGAAGCAAGAAATTTCAAATGCGAGATCATTCTACCGCAAAGGTCCTTTTTCATGGAGTGTTTTTCTATTAAGTCGTCATCAACTCGAAACAGAATGAGTGTTTCAAACTCCTTTGGTATGATGTGAATATCAGATGCTCGTAATGCACAGGCTTCTTCGATAATACGCTCACTAATTTGTTCGATTGGTTGCAACTCTTCCTCTCCTTCCCTTAAGATAAGTTTATTGTATAAAACATTCGCGAATTTAGCACATCGGTAAAATTTATTTTTGGAGCTATTAAATTAATTCATATTTTTATTTTCTAACAAAACTTTATTTATTTTCGCAGTTTTATGTTTACATTAACTAAAATTGAACATAATAAATTTTGTTTAAGGAATTCTATTGAGATTTAATTTACAAGGTTTTTATTGGGCTATAGCCAAGCGGTAAGGCAACGGACTTTGACTCCGTCATTCGTTGGTTCGAATCCAGCTAGCCCAGCTACCAAATCATTCCCGGGAAATAAAAAAATTTGGATAGAAGGCGTTGTTTGCCTTACATCCCCAATTGGCTTATTAACTCGGGAGCAAGGTGTCTTACTTTTTACTAAAGGAAGACACCTATAGCTATACATCAAAACTAAGTACAGATTTATACTTTCCTCTAAAAAAAAGACGTTTACTATGCAGCGAACGTCTTTTTCCTAACCTATTCTTCATGAGACAGAAGGATTATTTCCTCTCTTCTAACAATCTAGTTCAAACCATTAACCTATTGGGTAAATATTGATTAAAGGGCAACTAAGTGTTTTATCTACCATTGGCGCTTGATTCCTTATCAATCCAATTGCACTTTGTTGGTAGAACCACTGTATAGATAGTTGTTTTTTATTTATATTTTGAAATTTCATTCACAAGTTTATATTCTTTTAAGGTTTGTGATTCCTAGCGTGTAAACGCTATTTACATTTATATAAAGGGTACATTATAATAATTAAAGTGGTGGACTTGTATGACGAATGATCATTTGTCTAAAGCTATCAATATGAAGATGATTTTTCGTGCACTTTTAACATCAGTTTTTTGTAGTATTGGCGCAAAGTCAACAAAGGAGGGATACATATGGATCGTATGTTCCGAGTATTAGGTTTCTGGACAGGAATCTTCGCAGTTATGTTCTATCTTGGAGACATGAAGACTACTTCCTTACTCTTTTTCGGACAAACAGGATTTTTCGTTTTCTTATCCTACTTAAACTTATCCGAGCGTATGTACATTTACATTTTTGGTGCTTACTTAACGATTTTCTTTGTCGGATTTACGTACTGGACAACTTTTATGATGATTCCAGGACAAAATATGGGACATTGATTCCATAAAAAAACAGGATGCTTCTATCATGAAGCATCCTGTTTTTTTATTTGGCTCTTAAACTCATTTGTTGATTTCCGCTATAGGCGTGCTTCCGTGGGTGGTCTGTAGCCTCCCTCAGCACCAAGCTTCTATTTTGTTTAAAATCCATTTAAAAATGGGTTTGTTTCCATTTCCTGTTCAATACTTGTCTCTGGTCCATGGCCTGATAAAACGATTGTATGCTCTGGAAGGGTAAGAAGTTTATTATGTATACTTTTAATTAGTTGATCATGATTACCGCCTGGTAAATCGGTTCTACCAATACTACCTGCAAATAAAGCGTCCCCGGAAAAAATAACTTCTACATCTTTTGCATAAAATGAAACACTTCCAGGTGAATGTCCAGGTGTTTCATATACATCGAGGACAAAACTCCCTATTTCGAGTCTACCTTCCCCTTTAATCAGTTCATCTGGGCCTGATACAGACACTGCTCCAGCCATAAAGAATTGTGATCCATTTTGAGAAGGATCTGAAAGCCAATCTCTTTCATTTTTGTGAACATATACTGGAATATCCCATTGCTTTCTAACATCATCTACTGCTCCAATATGGTCAAAATGAGCATGAGTAAGAAGTATGGCTAGAGGTTTCAAATGTTGTTGTTGAAGAATACTGATTAACTTATTACCATCTCCGCCAGGATCTATAATTAAGCATTCTTTTTTCTCATTTGAATAAATATAGCAATTTGTTTGTAAAGGTCCTAAAGGGAGTTGTCTCCATTTCATTTTTCTCAATCCTCCAAATTCTTCAGTTGTCTTCATTTTACACTATTCTATCAAATGAAGATAATCTCATAACTGCTTAAAACTGAATAGGAATGGATAACATAGATATAACACTGGATTCCTATCGATAGATCTGGAAAATAAACTCGACAAACGCTATGAAACCGATTAAAATATTAGAAGAACTTGTTATTTTATATGAACAAAAGCGTAGACGCCTTGAATAGCTCCATCAAGCATTAACCTCTGCGGGGCTAGGCATCTTACTTTTATGCAAAAAGTAAGATGTTGGAACTGGAGTCAAAGTACTTATCCGAAGTTCTTGTAATTTTTTAATTTCCTTAGCAAGAACGAACATGATTTAATGAAAATGATCTACATAGAGTAAGGGGGCTTTTTAATGGGCTTAGTTATTATTTTCGCACTTGTAACCATTCTTGCGATCTTTGGACTTATTCGTTCACTTAAAGACAAGAACCTTCTTGGTGCTTTCTTTGCGTTTGGTACACTGGCTGTATTCGGATGGTTTGCCGTAATGACGTTTATCCATCACGGTTTTCCAACAGCACATTAATAAGACAAAAATGCAAACCCCTTAGCTCCTGCTAAGGGGTTTTTCATTAGTTTCCCAAATGTTTATGAACACTTTCAAGTTTACTTTCCATCGTTGTCTTCTTATCCCTGCGATCATCAATTCGGATATTTGTTGCCACTCTTTGTATTCCTTTATTAAATGGTGCCTCATGGATAGCTGTAATAACTTCAAATAATGTAGGTAACTCTCCTTCAATGATCGTATTCATTGGGGTTAACTTGTATTTAATTTTTCCTTCTACCTCATAATTTTTTAGTATATCTTGGATGTCAGCAACGTATTCACTGACACTCGGTGTTGTAGTTCCTATCGGTATGACCGTTACATCAACAATTGCCATATATATTTCATCCTTTCAAATTCTAGTTTAATTTGATAAGTTCTTTGATTGACTGCTTTTTAAGATCAATTAGCTTTTCATATCTGGGACCATATAAGGCATATTCCCCGTTAGGTGAAAGCTTGATTGGAAAATTTTTAATTTTTTCAATCACGACCTCCTTCTCATTCCTTTCTGGTGAAAAAGAAACAAGAGAAAAATCAGTTTTTTCTTCGTTCACCTCAAATATGTAATAAAGATTTTCTCGGCTATCCATGTCATGGTATGGAATAGACCAATCTGAATAGAGAGCAACCAGTCGTGTCGGCATTTCAGCAAACTTCTTTTGATCATCATTATGATAAAAACGAACAACTGCTGTTCCATTATCATCAATTAGTTCAATTGTTGTTAAAAGATCGTTAAAATTTGTGTTTGCTACCACATTCTCCGCAATCAACTTTTCCGATTGATTATCTAGATCATACAAATATAGTGGGGCTGCTAATGAAGGAGTATCTAGGTCCCATTTCAAATAAGAAACCTTTACGGAATCCATCCATTGAATAAATGGAATTTCTATCGGATTTTCAACCATTTTCTCCTCGTTTAAATCGATTAAATATGTATCAAATGTCCAATCTTCTTTAAAACTTGTAAGGAAGATCTGTGAAGGATTTGCTTGGTTCCAAGTAAATGAAAGTTCAAATGAATTAATTTTTGTTTGATACTGGATCTCTGCCCTTTTGTTTAAGAAAATTAAATCTGCTTCATAGCTGGACGGACTGGTGTGAATTAAAAACAAATTTTTCTCCGCATTTGCTGCCATCTGAACAATTGGAACGTCTGAATGATAAAACAATTCTGATTCCCCAGAATATAAGTTGTATGTATGAACTTCAGATCCTTCATCATCATTTAAAATATAAAAGATCGTTTCATTATCCTTCCAGCCTGCAACCGAATGAAACAGTCCCTCATTTATATGTAACTGTAACTTCATGTCTTTTCCATTGAGTTGATTTTCTGATCCATTATCTGGTACTTTTATCTCTCTATTTGGTGTTTGCCCTTTCTCTT
The DNA here is from genome assembly GCA_031180405.1 of Bacillus sp. (in: firmicutes). Lineage (GTDB taxonomy): Bacteria > Bacillota > Bacilli > Bacillales > Bacillaceae > Metabacillus. The sequence continues at coordinate 9,999 of JAPSLU010000097.1, forward strand.
GTTGATGAGATGGAATACAGCCTGACACAAGAAGTCCGATTAACAACATGATGGATAAAAAATTTGTTAATCTCATCAACGTCTTATTCACCCTACTCTCCTAAATTTCTTTTTCTCTATATTTAATTATACGTGTTATAAATGATAACTTTCACTTTTTCCTCTTTTAAATAAATTTTCCTAAAATAAAGTTACATCATTAAAAATAACATACTCAAAGGTAAAAAAAAATCGAAATAATTAAACTTTCTATCTTTTTTCATATAAAGATAAGTGCCCAAGTTTGCTACACTTAGACACTTATCTTTATCACATATACAGGGCTGAATAAAAAATACCCTTACTTTTTTCATAGATATCATCAAACTGCTCAAAAGGAAGCGGATTTACTCCATTTCCTAGTTCAATTGTAAACCCTGGCTTTCTCCATTTGTTGACATACCAGTCTCTAAACCCTGCATGGCTATCAATGTCTCTGACAGCTTTGTAACCACTTAGTTTCTCAAATTCCTTTACAATGTGTTCTGCTTCCTTAGGCTCTTTGCGTTGATACCCCCAGTATATTTCCTCTCCTTGAGTATGAAAAGCAAGCACCCGATCAAATTGTGCTTTTTCTACTAATTCTGCAAGTGCAATTGCTTCAGGTTCTGTAAGAGGAGCATCACCAGGATAATCACGGGGAGCAGGTGCCTTTGGTATTTTACGTTCTTTTTCAATCTCCCAATTTACAGGATATTGATTATTTAAGTCGATCCCTCTTATATTTGCCTTCCATTGAGAGAAATCGATGTTCAAATCATTCATTTGAAGAAGTGCTTCCTCATAGGAGGAATTATCCGGTAATCCATGTAAAACAAGATCAACACCATCTGGATTGACCATTGGTACAAAAGAGATTGTTGTCTCATTATAGAGATCTAACATATCATATTTTCTCATTGATGATTCATGACATAAAAGTTCAAGATATTCCTGTAGCCAATGCATCATAATGCTTGTGGTTATCCACTCGTTTGCGTGAAAAGATCCATTCATATGGATTTTCTTTGGACCATTACCAATGATTAGTTCATGTATTGGTTTTCCTAATACACTATAACCAATTACGTTTTTTTTTATAAATGGATACATCATCTTTAATTTCTCAATGTCATGATGTAATAAATCAGAATCAAAAGGTTTCTTTGTTTCAACTTTCATTTTATCGCAAGAATCAGAACGATTTAGTAAACGAGCAAATGAGCTATCTTTGATCGATGCAAGGCTAGTTACAGGTACGTTTATATGTGTGGAAGCTTTGAATTCATTATTCACCCCAACAACATCCTCATTACTATCCATTAAGAGCTTACTGTTCAGCTGTAAGTACTCTGAAAGATCTTTGAGTGAAATGTTTTTCTTTAAGCAAATGATCATCGATTGAACCTCCATTACCTCCTATTGTGATACTATACTTTATGATTTACCTGACCATTTGTTGTTAAGACCTCATTAAGTTTTTGCTTTAAATGAATTGAGTAATGATGCCCGAACAGGACAAAAGCACAGGCACCTTGATCAACTTCGGGCAATAACACGTAATTTTAATAGAAGACATTCTTTGTCTTCAATTCAATTGCATCTAGACCCTAGAGGAGCTAGGCATCTTACTTTTTGAAAAGTAGTACTGCTGGGGCCGGATGATGAAGCGCTTAACCTAAAAATAAAAAAAGACTGACTCTAATGAGCCAGCATTTTTTATTGCAGTTTTTCTTTTGTCTCTATTTCTTTACTAGCATCTACTTTGTCAGCATTTTCACCATAAAAACGGAGTAGATCCCCGTAGATAACCTGATCAGAATAGTTTAATTCCTGTTTTGCTTTTTCCATATAAGGATCACATACTGATTGATCTGTAGGCTCTCCAGTTTCTTTATCGTAACAGACACCACGAGTATACACATTATTTTCAGTGATAAAGCTCCCATCTCTTAACACAGTAAAGGATAACTTATCGTCAGAGAAAACATCTGTTCCAAACTGAATTTGTTCATTCGTATCAATTCCAAGTAAGCTCATGATCGTTGGACGAATGTCAATTTGCCCTGCCACTTTCGTATATGTTTGTGGAGCTTTGTCCGTAACACCTGGAATATGAACAATAAACGGAACACGTTGTAATTGGATTGTTTCAAATGGTGTAATTTCTCTTCCTAGGAATTTCTCCATAGCAACATTATGGTTTTCCGAGATTCCATAATGGTCACCATATAATATGATAATTGAGTTTTCGTATACATCCGTTTTCTTTAATTCTTCAAAGAAGCGTTTAACAGATTCATCCATATAACGAACTGTCGGGATATATTGATTTAACGTTTTACTATTAGAATCAAATTCATCAATGAATCGATCTTCTTCCCCTAATTCAAACGGGAAGTGATTTGTTAATGTGATTAATCTTGTATAAAAGGGCTGTGGTAATTGATCAATATGCTGTACAGATTGCTCAAAGAAATCAATGTCTTTCAATCCCCAACCGATTGAGTTTTCTTCTGTAACTTCATAGTCGTTAACATCATAGAAACGATCATATCCAAATGATTGGTACATTAAATCACGATTCCAAAAACTTTTGTTGTTAGCATGAAAAATTGAAGAATAATACCCATGTTCTTTTAAGATTTCTGGAGTTGCATTGTATTCATTGTTACTGTTTGTGAAGAAAACAGCCCCACGTCCTAAAGGGTATAAAGAATTGTCAACAAGAAACTCTGAATCCGAAGTTTTTCCTTGACCAGTTTGGTGGTAAAAGTTCTCAAAGTAGTAACTTTCATTAATTAAATCATTTAAAAAAGGAGTAATTTCTTCCCCATTTAATTGTTCATTTAAAACAAAGCTTTGTAATGACTCAAGTGATAATAAAATTACGTTACGGCCTTCTGCAATACCGTTGAGATCTTTTTGTGGTTCTTTTCGGTTTGCATTCACATAGTTCTCAATTTCAGTTAAACTATCGCTGTCTGCTAAAGCACGCTGTGCAGATGTTTTGGATTGTAATACTGCATCATAAATATGAAAGTTGTACACACTAATATTTTTCACAAGCATTTCTCGGTCAAATGAACGTGTCAGTAATTGTGGACGTTCTGCTTCTGCTAAACCTAAATTAAAAAAGAAAACGGCTGCTACTAATAAGAAGTAAGCTGACTTCTCTTTCTTCGTTAATATTGAGGTGGTTCTAAAATTCGGTTTTCTTAATAACCAATACAAAATCCCAATATCGACAAGCATTAATAAATCACTTGGTAAAAACAGGTTTGTAATACTACTTCCTAAATCCCCCATGTTGCTTGTCTGAAATAAAACTGGGATGGTTAAAAAGTCATTAAAGAATCTGTAGAACACCATATTAGCCAATAATAGAGCCGTTACAAATATACTCGCTCCAAAAATATATCGGTTTCTGTTCTTTTCTTTTAAAAATAATCCAAAACCAAATAATAGTAATAAAAAGCTTAATGGGTTGATAAATAGGATAAATTCTTGTGTGAAATTTTCAATTTTAATATCAAAGCTAGTTTTATAGACAATATAAGTTTTTATCCACAGAAATAACGTTGCTAAAAGTAAAAATGAGATTTTCGAAAAAGATTTCTTGCGCACATTACTACCTCCTCATCCTAACGGACAATTACGCTTTCATATATCTCTAAGTTTTCCAATTATTAGTTAAAGTTAACACAACTAAACCATATCTTAATACTTTCTTTACAAAAAATCAATGCTTTTTAATACTGTCAATACAATAGCATGATAGAATTATAATGTTTAGCTTATTCTCTATACCCTAGTATTAGACGTATCAAACTATAAAAAGTTTCGTTTGCATATAAATTGGAAAAATTCAGAAAATTGACTTACGATGTTAATTTGCTTCCATCGGTAAAGGGTAGAAAAATTTAAAAGGAGCACTCTAATTGAGGCTCCTTTTTACTTTATCCAAATGTGAACATTTTATAGTTTTTTCTATTTAAGTAATTTTGTTTTCACTAACCAAGCTCCACCTATGACACCTGCATCATTACCAAGTGTTGCCACTGAAATAGAAGCTGCTTTTGCTACACGTGGGAAAGCAAACTTTTTAAAATACTCATCCACCTTAGAAATAAGGCGATTTCCAGCTTTAGACACGCCTCCACCTATGACAATCTTTTCTGGGTTTAGTCCATTAGATATATTTGCAAGTACCAAACCTAGTTGAAAAGTTACATAATCCACCACTTCTTCTGCTATTACATCACCTTGCTCTAATGCATCAAACACATCTTTTGAACTAAGATCTGTAATATTTCGGAGGACACTTTCTTGGTCTGAGGATTGAAGTTTTTCTTTTGCAATTCTAACGATTCCTGTTGCAGATGCTATTGTTTCAATACACCCTGTTTTTCCACAACCACATAAGGCCCCACCTTCAGGAACAACTGTAATATGACCAATTTCACCACCTGCTCCATTTACACCATGAATGACTTCTCCATTAGAAATCAGACCTCCTCCAACACCTGTGCCAAGAGTCACGCAGATTAAATCTTTAGCCCCATCCCCAGCACCCTTCCACATTTCACCCAGTGCTGCTATATTTGCATCATTATCAATGACCGCAGGCAAACCTGTTTCTAATTCAATATGATCACGCAATGGGAAATTCTCCCAGCCTAAGTTAGGAGTTTCATAAATAAGTCCCTTTTCTAAATTTACAGGACCTGGAGCTCCCATACCAATTCCACCAAGCTTTGCCTTTGTTAATCCTAATTCTTCAAGTTTAGAGTCAATTGCTTTGGCGATATCAGTTGTAATAGTTTTACCTGACTTATCAGTTGGAATTTCCCACTTTTCAACAATTTCTCCATAATAATTAATAAATGCCATTTTAATTGTTGTTCCACCTAAATCAATCCCCACTAACCATTTCTCATTCATCAAAATCACCTTTTTCTTCTATTATATATGTATTTTATAGCAAACGTTTTCACAATGCTTTTTTATTGATGCCACCTAATAAGATAGCATCAATGTTTTTAAAACTGGTTACCGTTTTAATTTTTGTATTTCTTGTCTTAAAAGAAGAATGG
>JAPSLU010000098.1 GCA_031180405.1 Bacillus sp. (in: firmicutes)
CATCGCACTAGCTTTGTTACACGTTTCCTTCCATTCAAGCTCCGGAATGCTGTCTACAACAATGCCAGCACCCGCTTGAACATAGGCAATATTATTTTTAACCGTTATTGTTCTAATCGTTATACATGAATCAACATTTCCATCAAATCCTACATATGCTACACAACCAGCATAACTGCCTCTTGCAGTCGGTTCGAGTTCCTGAATAATTTGCATTGCCCGTATTTTAGGAGCACCTGAAACCGTGCCAGCTGGAAATGATGAAAGTAGAGCTTCCATTGGGTGAACTTCATCCCTTAACTTTGCTGTTACTTTAGAAATTAAGTGCATAACATGGGAGAACCTGCCAACTTCCATTAATGTAGGAGTGTTTACAGAACCATAATCAGCAACCCTTCCTAAGTCATTTCGGGCTAAATCCACTAGCATGTAATGCTCTGCTTTTTCTTTTTCATCATTTTTAAGTTCTTGCTCAAAATACAAATCTTCTTCTACGGTTTTGCCGCGTCTTCTTGTACCTGCAATTGGATGAATCTCAAGATGTTTATTTTGAATGTAGATCAATCTTTCAGGTGAGCTACCGACAAGCTCTGTATCATTAATTCTAATATAGAAAAGATAAGGAGACGGATTTACAATTCGTAATATTCGGTATAGAGAAAAACCATCTGTTGTAATTGGTATCTCAAACCTTTGGGAAAGTACCCCCTGAAATATATCACCCGCTCTGATATATTCCTTTACTTTTTCCACATCCTCTATAAATTTTGTTTTTTCATAGTTTGATTTAATTTCATCAAAGTTCAAGTCAAATTGATCTGAAACAGCAAGTGGCATATGTTCTGATTGGGGCTTTTGTTTTAGCATACTAACATATTTGTTTAACTTTGCCTCAGCGAGTTCGTATGTTGCCTTTAAGTGAGCCTCTTCCTCGTTTCCATTAACTCGCTCATAATGGATAAAATAGAGTTGTTTTTCCTGGTGATCAAAAGCAATAACGGTCTCACATACAAAAAACATACAATTCTGTTGATTAAGATCATTTGTCTTATGCTTTTCAACCTTTTCAATAATTGAAACCGTATCATATCCAATATAGCCAACAGCACCACCAACAAAGGGGATATCAAGATCTGGTAATTTAATTGATAAGTGCTTTTGGAGATCCTTAAAGGTTTGTGTAATGGAAACAGACTTGGCTATCGTCTTACGCTGCTCATTCAATATTGAAAATTCACCATGAGTTTCTTCAATAAATAAAAACGGATTTAAACCTATAAAAGAATATCTAGACCATTCTGATTCAGCATCTTTACTTTCTAATAAATAAACAGCTTCTTCCTTAAACAATTGAAATAATTGAATAGGTGTGAACGTGTCCACGATATATTTTTTTACAATGGGGATCGTGCGATAAAGCTTACTATCTTCGCAAAAAGTGGAAAAAGAAGAAAAATTCAAAGTAACTCACTCCTCCAATAAATTTTTGGAGAACGAGCATTTAGGAGGTTATGTACTTTGAAGATTGTATTAGCACAATATTTATTATTTTCAAATAGTAAAATAAATAATAAAAATAAAACCCAAAAACGCGAATGGTTTTTGGGTAGACTTGTGCCTTTAAGAAAAAAAACCTCAACTAAACTCACTCATTCTCAGCTACCCTAATCTATATAACTCTACTCAGCTATTAATCAATCTTCTCCAACATATTATTACAAATAGCTCTAACCTGTCAAGATTGATATAAAACTCTTTCAAATTTTCAAAAAATTATCGATGCGTATTGGATAAATCAGGTCTAAGAACAGTTGCTCCTTCTAAATACGCATGATGAATTTCATCCTGCTTAATATCTGTTTCTGCAGTCATCATCACTCTTATACACTTTTTAAGACTTCCTGGTACAGGTATCTCTTGCATGCACATAACAGGTACATATGTCCAACCTTCCAAACTCCTTAACGCCTTAGCTGGAAAAGTAGAAATAAGGTCCTCAGTTACCGTAATGATTACTTGTGCTACATTTTCCGGTTGCACGTTGTTTTTTTGAATCATTTCCTTTAATAGCAGATCGGTCGCTGTTAGAATCTGCTTTTCATTATCTTCGGAAACCGTTGTTGCTCCTCTTATCCCCCTAATCAAGCTTCTCCCCCCTGTTCACTCGTTCTCCATTCATTTATCAATGACTGAAGTTCTTCTTTCGTAAATGTTAAAGAAGTTGTTTCTCCAACTTTTGTAAGCAAAATCATTTTAATTTGATTTGCTTTAGTTTTCTTATCTTTAATCATTTTTTCAATCAATTGTTCAGTATCTTGAGTATCTGGTATCTCAGTCGGAAAACCTATTTGTTTAAACCAGGTCTTTAATTCAGCATATGGCAGGGAAACGTGTAAGGTTTTTATGCTAAGCCAAGTAGCAAATAGCATCCCTGTTGCAACACAGTCTCCATGTGATAACTTCCCATATCCTGCCTCTGCCTCAATAGCATGACCTAATGTATGTCCAAAGTTTAAAATTTCTCTTAAACCTTGTTCCCTCTCATCTTTAGAAACAACATCCGCCTTAATTTGTATGCCTTCAAGGATCATTTTCTGTAACCGATCAGTATTTATATCGTTAAGGTCATGAATTTCTTGGCGCAAAAAAAGATAAAGTGATTCACTTCGAATTAATGAATGTTTAACAACCTCAGCGAAGCCTGATCTCATTTCTTCTTTTGGCAAACTACGTAAAAATTGACTGTCGTATACAACTGCTTTAGGCTGATAAAAAGCACCAATCATGTTTTTCCCTTCAGGATGGTTAATTGCAACCTTCCCTCCAACAGCACTATCATGCGCTAAAAGAGTTGTTGGAACTTGTATGTAAGGAACTCCTCTCATAAAAGTTGCTGCAACAAAACCAGTCAAATCGCCGACTACGCCACCACCGAATGCAATAATAATAGACTTTCGGTCTAACTGTTGTTTTAATGCAAAGGTATGAAGTTCATAGAACACATCAAAGGATTTAGCCTCTTCACCACTTTTTATCACATATTTAAGTGTTGTAAAATGAGGACTAATCATGTTAGCTAACTCATCACCATATAATTGGTTAACATTTGTATCTGTTACTAATAACACCTTGGATGGAGCAAGATCATGAAGAATCGTTGTAAGCTCATTAATGATTTCCTCACCAACAAGTACAGGATACTTGGAATCTGTTGTATTAATTTCAATAGATTTCATTAAAAATCCCTCGTATGTTTTCTCATTGCTTCAACATTTTCTTTGATCAGGTCCATACGATCCAAACCAAATTGTTCTACAATTGCATTTGCAATTTCCCATGCAACAACAGATTCTGCTACAACACTTGCAGCTGGTACTGCACAACTATCTGATCGTTCAATACTCGCAGAGAATGGTTCCTTTGTCTCAATATCGACGCTTTGCAATGGCTTATAAAGAGTTGGGATTGGTTTCATTACTCCTCTTACAACGACAGGCATACCTGTTGTCATACCGCCCTCAAAACCACCTAAACGATTAGTTTTTCTAGTATACCCATCTTCTTCAGACCAGATGATTTCATCGTGAACTTGGCTTCCAAATTTACGAGCTGCTTCAAATCCGATCCCGAATTCAACACCTTTAAATGCATTAATACTAACAACTGCACCTGCAATCTTGCTATCAAGCTTACGATCATAGTGGACATAACTTCCGATACCTGCAGGTAAGCCTTCCACAACCACCTCAACTACCCCACCAATAGAGTCACCATTAGCCTTTGCATTATCAATTGCTTCCATCATTTTCGTTTCTGCTTCACGGTCATAACATCTTACTGGTGACTCTTCTGTTACAGCCAATAAATCATCAATATCACTGTAATTTGTATTCTCAGCCTTTACTCCACCAATTTCTAATACATGACCCACAACTTTAATGTTTAACTCGGCAAGAATTTGTTTTGCTAATGCCCCAACAGCCACTCGCACAGTTGTTTCACGTGCAGATGAACGCTCTAGAACATTTCGCATATCACGATGGCCGTATTTCATTGCCCCAACAAGATCAGCATGACCAGGACGAGGGCGAGTGATCTGACGTTTTATTTCTTGCTCTTCTTCAGCTGAAATAGGTTCTGCCCCCATAATCTTTGTCCAATGTTTCCAATCGTTATTTTCAACAACTAGTGAAATAGGAGAGCCTAATGCCTTGCCATGTCTTACTCCGCCTAAAATCTGAACTTGGTCTTTTTCTATCTGCATTCTTCTTCCACGACCATAGCCCTTTTGTCTTCTTGCTAAATCTTTATTTATCGCTTCTGCTGTTAAATTAAGTCCTGACGGAACACCTTCTACAATAGCAGTTAATTGAGGCCCGTGAGATTCTCCTGCTGTTAAATACCTCATTTTTACTCTCTCCCTTCAACGCACTAACGCTTTTAAGTATAAATATACCATAACTTATTAAAATAAAATAGCAAGTTTTTACTTCTTTTGATAAAAAAATGTATCAGCTGATGTAAAACTAAAACGATCAGCATTAAATATTTGTTCTGTACTACCTACAAAGAAAACCCCTTGTTTTTTTAATGAATGACTAAATTTCATGTATAAGGTCTCTTTTGCTTCTTCTGTAAAATAAATTAAGACGTTTCGACACACAATTAGATCAAAATTAGAATCAAAGGTATCTGATAGGAGATTTTGTTTCTTGAATTGGACAGTTTTTTTTATTTCATCATTAACAATATAATTGCTACCTTCTCTTTTAAAGTATTTCTTTTTCATATCTTCAGGCACTTCATGTAAGGAACGCTCGGGATAAATCCCGAGCTTTGCTCTAGCAATGACATTTTCATCAATGTCAGTCGCAAGAACCTTCACTTTTGATAGTGGCATTAACTTTGATAGGATCATGGCAAGTGTATAAGGTTCTTCACCTGTCGAACAGGCTGCACTCCAAACCTTTAAGTTACTACTTCTTTCTAAAAGACCAGGCAGGATTTTTTCTTCAAGCACCTGCCATCTTTTATAGTTTCGATAAAACTCTGATACGTTTATCGTCATACGGTCTAAAAATTCGTAGAACATATCACCGTTCCTATCTATCTCTTCAAAAAATTCAGTGAAGTTTGAAAATCCTCTTTTTTCATAAAGAGAAATTAATCTTCTTTTCATTTGAGCTTCTTTATAAAGAGATAGGTCAATTCTTGTTTTTCCCTTGATGTTTTTTATAAACTGTTCATATTCTTGGTCAATCATTGCCAACTCTCCTATTACATGTCCAAAATCATTATCGTTTTTCATTAAATAAATAATAATTAATAGTATAGCTTAAATTTGTTTGAATTTGCTTAATTTTTAAAGAAAAATGACGAAACTTGTTTTCTAGTCGCAAAATACGATACTATCCTCACCTTTAGGTAAGCCTCCATACATAAAAAAGGGGATTCGAATTAAACATCCGAACCCCTTTAAATATTATATATCTTAATAAATCCAACTATTTAAAGCCTTATTATAGGAAACTATTTCATTCTCATTGAAGAATAAATTAATTTCTCTTTGTGCACTTTCAATTGAATCTGACCCGTGAATAATATTTTTACTTACAAACATACAGTAATCGCCGCGTATTGTTCCTGGCTCTGCATCCTTTGGATTTGTTTTCCCCATCATCTTACGAGTTAACTCTACTACATTTTCACCTTCCCAAACCATAGCAAATACTGGCCCAGAAGTGATAAATTGAACTAATCGATCATAAAATTGCTTTCCTTTATGTTCTCCATAATGCTGTTCAGCTAGCTCAACAGGAATAGTTATTAATTTTGCCGCAACTAATTGTAAGCCCTTACTTTCAAATCTACCTACAATTTCCCCAATAAGTTGACGTTGGACCCCATCAGGTTTAATCATTAAAAATGTTTTTTCCATAATATATTCTCCACCCCACAGAAAATTATGTATAGGCTTTCATACCCAAAAAAATAATATCATGTAAGGCACGATATTGCAATGAAAGGGGTGGAGAATTGACAAGTCATTAAAATTTTCTTTTTCCAATATACTTTGCAATACTAAATAGAGTTGATCGGGCACGATTTTTGGGGAGCTCTTCTAATATGTGTAATGCTTTTTTAAGATACTGGTCACTTATATTGGCAGATCTCTCGATTACGCCAGAAGATAAAATCATATTTAGTACCGTTTGAATATCAGCAGGAGTCGTTCCCATCGAAATTTTTTCGATTTCTGTTTTTATAGTTGGATCTTCTAGTGCAAATAAAACTGGCAGAGTAATATTCCCTTGCAAAAGATCGCTTCCTACTGGCTTACCAAGTTCTTCTGCTGTTGATGTAAAATCTAAAATATCATCTGTGATTTGAAAGGACATTCCAACATAATATCCAAACCAATATAATTTTCGATGAATCTCCTCTGTAGCACCCGAAGAAACGGCACCTAATTGACAACTCACCGCTATTAGAATCGCTGTTTTTCTCTTAATTCGTCTAAAATATGTACGAAGCGACTGATCAAAGCGATACTTGTCTTTAATTTGTTCAATTTCACCTAAGCAAACTTCAACAATTGCTTGCGATAAGATTTTATGTGCTAGAGTATCTTCGATATTTGTCATTACTTCTAGTGACCTAGCTAATAGATAATCACCAGTATACATAGCAATGCGGTTATCCCACCTTGCCTTTACAGTTGGTTGACCTCTCCGTAGCTCAGCATCATCAATGACATCATCATGAACGAGAGATGCCATATGAATTGTTTCTAATGCAACTGCTACATGTTTTACCCTGTTTATATCATAGTTTCCGAACATAGAAGAAAGCAAAACAAATACAGGACGAATTCGTTTACCACCTGCTTTTAATAACTCTAAATTCGCTTCCCGTAATAGTGGATATTCTGAAACAGCTGTTTTCTCTAATTCTTGTTCGATTATATTAAGGTCATTGTTTAAAAAAGAGTACATTGCTTTTAATTTCATACGTATTCACCTTAAACTCCGATTAATTGTATTAAAAATAGCGCAAGGCACTAAGCATTTGGCGACAAACATAAGGTGAATTGGAATAGAAGTTGCTCTACCTTCAATTCCTATTTACCTTATGACCTCGTGCCGATAGCGCCTGGACTAGATACTAAAACTAAGCACAACATTTTATACTTTCTTACATTTTAAGACTTGCGTAAGGCACTAAGAGTATTCGGCGACAAGTATATGGCTAGCAAAAGTGAAGGTTATTCTTCACCTTTACTTACTACTTGGCTGACCGTAGAGACAGGCAAAGACGCGACTCGTTTCGCACTGCTTACACGTGTACATCATGTGCTTCGCCGATTTAGCATGGAGCCAGACATTAATACTATGTTTGAATATCTAACTATCCTACACCATATAATAATGAATGACCACTATGAAAAAGAGTTTTGACGTTAGATCACACTAAACTCTTTAACTAAAAGTGGTCATGCCTCTTATTTTATCTATTATCTTCTATTGCTTTAACTCCTAGGTGCATTGCTGCAACACCACCTGTGAAGGCTTTTACCTGAACTTCTTTAAAACCTGCTTCTTTGAACATTTTGGCTAGTTCTACCATCCCCGGAAAATCACGTGCAGATTCTTGTAACCATGAATATTCACTATAACTTTTTGCAAAGACTTTTCCGAAAAGAGGCATTATATAACGAAAGTATACGTGGAAAAATTGCTTAAATACAGGTAATGTCGGTTGTGAGGTTTCTAAACAAACTGCTCTTCCCCCCGGCTTTAAAACTCTATTCATCTCTTTTAGAACTTGCATATAATCTGGAACGTTTCTTAATCCAAATCCGATAGTAACATAATCAAAAGTATGGTCTTCAAATGGAAGCTGCATAGCATTTCCATGTATCAACTTGATATTCTGAAATCCAAGCTGCTCTACCTTTTGATGACCGACTTGTAACATATTTTTACTAAAATCAAGGCCTACAACACTTCCCTCAGGACCTACTGCTTCAGCAAGAGCAATACTCCAGTCTGCTGTACCACAACAAACATCTAAAGCTCTTTGACCTTTTTTTACATTCATCCGCTTCATGGTTTCTTTACGCCAGGCTTTATGACGTTGGAAACTGATGACTGAATTCATTTGATCGTAATTTTCGTAGATCTTCTCAAATACACCATGAACTCTTTCTTCTTTCGACTGATTCATATTATAAACCTTCTTCCACTGTCTTTTTTTCATGTAGTAATGGATCGTGAAAACGAATTGAATGAAGACGATCTAATAAGAGATCCCTAATTACAGGCGCTTTTACAAATCCTGTATCTAGAAGTGAAATAGTCTTTTCAAAATACATATTACAAGCATCTGTTAAAAAACTCATTGAAAAGGGACTTTCCTTAATTTTTCCATTAACATATTGAAATTTTTCATGAGATAGTCTTTTATAGGTTAAAAAGTCAATACTAAGCGCCTTATGAGAAGTAAGTTTAAAATGATCGGCCACATGTTGAAATAAGCTTGTTTCAACAATTTGAATACTCTCCACTATTGATTGTAGCTTTTCATTATCATCATATTGGTAGAGTCTAATTTTATGTTCATTTATCTCCTTAATAGCCATCGCTAATGTACGCACCATTTTGATGTCTTTTACTTCAGAAAGTAATAGATAATATAAACCACTAAAATAATCACCAGCTAAAACTGTTAATTGTCTTCGGACAAACTCTTCAGAATTTAAATTATTGCTGGTTGTAACATCATCATGTGTATCAAGGGCGATTTGAACAAGCATAGCCGTCAAAATATAACTTTTCTTTATCTCGTCTGAAAGGTCTATCTCATCAAAAATCGCACATAATAGAAGCAATTTATCTTCATCAATTTTAGGTGAAGGTAAATGCTTGACTAAAAAAGGATGTTCGAGCTTCTCCTCTACTGCTGTCTTTAATTTAATTAAATGAACTTCTAAGTCATGCAAATATAATCACCCTTGTCCCCAAAATAACATTCTATCTCTATTCATTCTCACTAGCTAAATCTTCACATTGAGACCATTTCACTAGTGAAAATAGTTGCCATACGTGGAAAAGGGGACGAATTCCAAACTATACTCGCTGACCTCTACTCCACTTTCCAATATATGGTTTCAGCACGGTTTTTAATAGTTCTGTTCTACTACTATGCACATATTTCCTATAATAAATTTAAACATATTCCATTATAACATAACCATGTGTAATTGTTATGTTATATATGGAGAGATACCTTTTCATATATTTTTCCACGCAAATAAAAGCAGGTAAACCTGCTTATTTACGAGAATCGCTTTCCAATTCACCAATTCCAGTTTGGATCTGAGCTTTACCTCTGATTTTAATTGCTGATGTATGCTCAGTGAATTGAGCAATCATCACTTCACCTTTATCTAGTTTCTCTGAGTGATGAAATCGCGTATCCGAGCCTCTTGTTAGCCCAATTACATGTACGCCGTCTTCAATTGCTTTAATTACAACAAAGTCATTTTTTTGGTTCATCATTGCACCTGCCTGTATTTACAGATTAACTTTATTATTTCACTTTTTATCATACCATTTTCTTATATGGTTAGCCCATTAAAATGTTCGTAATATACAATGTTCTTTTATTAAACAATAACTTTTATGCTTTTATGAGTGATAGCACTTCAGACCTCGATACTTCATCCTTTCGGAAAACACCTCTAACGGCAGAAGTAACCGTTTGAGATCCTGGCTTTTTTACACCTCTCATTGTCATACACATATGCTCTGCTTCAACAACAACCATAACACCGTGTGGATGAAGAGAATTATTAATGCTGTCTGCAATAGTAGATGTAATTCTCTCCTGTAGCTGAGGTCTCTTTGCAACTGCCTCAACAGCACGAGCAAGTTTACTTAAGCCAGTTACTCTACCTCCTTTAGGAATATAGGCAATATGAGCCTTTCCATAAAAAGGCACTAAATGATGCTCACACATCGAATAAAAGGGGATATCTTTTACTAACACAAGTTCTTCATGATCTTCGCCAAAAATCGTTTTAAAATGTTCTGTTGGATCCTCATTCAACCCACTAAATACCTCAGCATACATTTTTGCAACTCGTTTTGGAGTTTCTACTAAACCCTCTCGGCTGGGATCTTCACCAATTGCTTCAAGAATTAATTTAACGGCATGTTCAATTTGTTCATGATTCACTTGCGCCATTTTCATCCTCCTGATGTTTTATTTGATTCAGATTCTAGCATAATTTAGTGATTGAAAGCAAAACAGAACAGTGATAGCCGTAATATCCGTTTTAGTCCAAATGAAAAGCCCCTTTTAAAAAGGGGCTCTGTAAAGAAGCTTGTATGTAATAGTTATTACATGACAAATTAAACTTATTTACCTGCAACAGCATCTTTAAGTGCTTTACCTGGTTTGAAAGCAGGCACCTTGCTTGCAGCAATTTCAATTTCTTCACCAGTTTGTGGGTTACGACCTTTACGAGCCGCACGCTCACGAACTTCAAAGTTACCGAAACCGATAAGTTGTACTTTATCACCATCTTTTAGTGCATCTAAAATTGTATCGAAAACAGCATCAACTGCTTTAGTTGCGTCTTTTTTAGATAATTCACTAGCTTCTGCTACTGCGTTGATAAGTTCTGTTTTATTCATGCCTTTCACCTCCTCCCAAAGGGATGGAACTCCTATTAGTCTTCATTTCTTCACAGTTTTGATCAATTGTATACATGATAAAACATGATTTTACTAGCAACACGCTAATCTTATACGATTTTTCTACATAATTCAATCATTTTCATCATGAATATTGGTTATTCAGGAAGAATCGTCCAATAGAGAAAAGAATTTCTGTAAAAAGAGTAACATAATCATTCACGCGAATCAAGAGATATCAAAATAAAAAACCAATGATATCAAGGCTCACCACTATTTATACAAACATTCGTTCTTGTTTTGATTTAGTTATTTGATAAGTTTAAGGAATAATCTCCTATATTTTTTATTGAACCACAAAAAAAGACCCCTTATTTAAGAGGTCAAATGATTATAAAATAATCGCAATTAATCCGCCAGAGCCTTCATTAATAATTCTTTCTAACGTTTCTTTTAATTTATAGCGAGCATTTTCAGGCATTAAAGAAAGTTTCGCTTGGATACCTTCACGAACAATTGAACTTAGACTACGACCAAAAATATCAGAATTCCATATAGAAAGTGGATTATCTTCAAAATCTTGCATTAAGTAACGTACAAGCTCTTCAGATTGTTTTTCTGTCCCAATAATTGGTGCAAACTCTGACTCAACATCAACCTTTATCATGTGAATAGATGGAGCAACCGCTTTTAATCTTACCCCAAACCTTGAACCTTGTCGGATAATTTCCGGCTCATCTAAGCTCATATCAGCTAATGCTGGAGCAGCAATACCATAGCCTGTTTGCTTTACCATTCGCAGGGCATCTGCCACTTGATCATATTCTGCCTTAGCATATGCGAAATCTTGCATTAATTGAAGTAGGTGATCTTTCCCACGAATTTCTACACCAACAACTTCTTTTAAAATCTGATCGTATAAGTCATCTGGCGCATATAAATCAATTTCTGCAATACCTTGGCCCATCTCTATTCCAGCCAAGCTTGCTTTGTTAATAAAGTCATACTCACTAAATTGACCTACTACACGATCTACATCTCTTAATCTTTTAATATCTTTAACTGTGTCCTTTACTGCTTCTTGATAGCTTTGTCTTAGCCAGTGATCTTCTCTTAATACCATTACCCAGCTTGGTAAATTAACATTTACCTCTAATACTGGGAATTCGTATAAAGATTCTCTTAATACATTGATGACATCTGTTTCTCTCATGCTTTCAACACTCATGGCTAATACAGGAATATCATACTTTTCATTTAATTCTTGACGAAGGGTCTCTGTTTCTGGATGATGTGGATGTACCGTATTGATAATCATGATAAACGGTTTCCCAACTTCTTTTAACTCTTCAATAACTCTAGCTTCAGCTTCTAAGTAATCTCTACGTGGGATATCTCCAATTGATCCATCCGTTGTAATTACACAACCAAGTGTTGAATGTTCTTGAATAACTTTACGTGTTCCAATTTCAGCTGCTTCATGAAAAGGTATTGGCTCTTCATACCATGGAGTGTTGATCATACGAGGACCATTTTCATCCTCATATCCTTTAGCACCAGGAACAGTGTAACCTACGCAATCTACTAATCTAATATTGACATCAAGTCCTTCATCAACATGAATGGAAACAGCTTGATTAGGGACAAATTTGGGCTCAGTTGTCATAATTGTCTTACCAGCAGCACTTTGCGGTAATTCATCTTGAGCTCTTGCTTTGTCAGATTCATTGTCAATGTTAGGTAATACGACTAATTCCATGAACTTTTTAATAAAAGTAGATTTACCTGTTCTTACTGCACCAACTACTCCTAAATATATATCGCCACCAGTTCGTTCAGCGATATCCTTGAAAATATCTACTTTTTCCAAGTGATCCCCTCCCGATCATACAATATTGGGATAAAGCTTATCCGTTTTCTTATAGGACACTATATATGTATGATATTGTCCTATTTATTTATGCCTTTGTTTCGAAATTTTTTTCAAGTATCGCCTTATATGAGTTTAGGTCATGAAAAAAGCGAAAAAGAAAACCCTTCTTTTAGAGTTTATTCTCTAACGAAGGGTTCATGACTAAATTTTAATATTAATTATTTTCTGGCTGAAATACAGGTTCACCATTCTCATCGATTGTATACGGCAAAGAATAGGCCGGGACGAAATGGTATTGATCTACTAAAATGTCCCGAATATCATCTCCAGGTTTAAACGTGTTTTCATGCTCTTTTAGCGCTTGATTTAAGTCTATGCGGTAATCAACATAAATTTGAGCATTTTGATCAATCACTAATGGTAAATACTCACCTGTATAGGGACTCTCAACCATAGGATCTTCCTTATAACCCAGCTTTTCATAGTCTAAAGTATATATAGAATCTGTTATGACATCTTTGAATGGGGGATATCCATTTGCTTGGCGATAAACATTCAACTTTACCGTGAGCTCATGGATCTCATCAGCAACTCTTAGATCAATTAATTTTACAGTTGGATTCTCTTCTACATTCACCAAAACATATTGATAAATACCCCCACTTTCATAAGCTGTACCAGGGGGCTCTGCCATGTACTTAGGAGTTAAGACAGAAAAGTCTATCGGGTATTTTTGATAGATAGGCGTTGACATATCTCTTGTTTTAATTGGCAATAATCCATTTGTATCTTGCTGATATTGTTCGATTGCGGATTGAACAGTCTGTATTTGATCATTATATGGTATTGTATTTTTTTGAAGCTTGTCTTCAGGGTATAAACATCCAGACAAAAGGATGCAACTTAGCATCACCACTATAGCGGTAGAAAATCTCATTCTATACTACTTCCTTTTACATGTATTTATTCTGAAACAGGTCCGGTAAAAACAACAAATACAATAATAATTCCTGCTAGAATCATAAAGATATAGGCTAAAATAGTTACAATAGCTCTTATAACACCCTTTAGCTTAAAACGACTGAAATAAATTAAGACAATTGAAATAAACATAAAACCCATTGATGCAAAAGAAATCCACATCTTCATTAGGGCTGGGCTCATAATCATTCCTCCTTATAGGAAAAACTGCAACTCATATGTTACAAGTACCTTTTATGTATGTAATGTATTATTTTCATGTATCCAAAAAAAATGTTTTATTTTTTATCTTTGAGAGTGTTAAAAATTACTCACTCCATCGTCGATTATATTATACATTATTAAGCTTGTCCAAACCGAAAAGATCATATAATGAAGGCCAGCCTTGATTATTGCGAAGCCTTAATCTTATATATTCAGCATACAATATTATTCTTGTTAATATAAAAAAACTGAAGTAAAGAGGGGACGAACTTTACTTCAGCAACTGTAACCGACTAAATAGTACCCAACAATAAGAACAACTCTTATTTGACTACGATGCATTTTATGCGGAAGTAGAAGCTTTTGTATCCTCTAATGCCTAGAAATCCCATTAAACTTTATTATTGATGGTTAATGAACAGGCTTTTAGGATTTTGAGGTCAAAATCTATCAACCACTACATGCAAGCAGAAATAGTATACCTTATAGGAAATCATTGTTCCTTTGTTTTATTTCGAGTTATTTTATGCAAATTAATGATTGATTGCCACTAAATTAACGATTCTCCATGATATTTACAAGGTCTTCCATTTCATGAGTTTTCACACGAGCCATTAAAGAATCAACAGCTACTTTTGGTGACTTCTCATCAAACAACACTTCATATAAGGCTTCTGTTATTGGCATTTTCACATCATATTTTTTTGCTAACTGATAAGCAGCTTTTGTTGTTCTTACTCCTTCAACAACCATTCCCATGTTTTGTAGCACTTCATCAAGATTATGTCCTTTGCCCAGAAGATTTCCAGCACGCCAGTTTCTGGAATGGATACTAGTACAAGTCACAATTAAATCCCCAATACCGGTAAGTCCTGAAAAAGTGAGGGGATTACCTCCCATTTTACCACCTAAACGTGCGATCTCTGCTAGTCCTCTTGTAATTAGTGCGGCTTTTGCATTATCTCCATAGCCAAGACCGTCCGTAATCCCTGCTGCTAATGCAATAATATTCTTAAGCGCTCCCCCGATTTCAACACCAATAATATCGGGATTTGTGTATACTCTAAAGTTTTGATTAATAAAAAGATCCTGAATGTATTCAGCAGCCTTCATATTCTTTGATGATGAGGTTACTGTCGTTATATGTCTTTGACTAACTTCTTCAGCGTGACTTGGTCCAGATAAAACTACGATATCTTTCAATAAGTGCTCAGGCATTTCTATCTCAATGATTTCAGAGATTCGTAACAAAGTGTCAGGCTCAATCCCTTTACTAACATGGACTATTGTAACAGGTTCGTTTAAAACATTTTTCATAGAATTCAGTACGTCTCTAATTGCTTTTGT
>JAPSLU010000099.1 GCA_031180405.1 Bacillus sp. (in: firmicutes)
TGACATCCATGATGGGTAGATGATAACTTTACTGCGTAATTCGACAATACCAGTTATTTATTAAGGGAAAGTAAAGCTATTGTTAATTTTAGGTTTTTTATTTGAAATTGATATCCCCCTTTTTACAACATAAAAGAAATAGGCACATTACCTAGCGTGTGAGCATAACATGTTTTAGTGTATAGACTTTCGCCATAGGAGGGAAATGAATGACGAATAAGCAAATATACAAGATGAAGCCCCTTATGTATATCGTTCAGCCAGACAATGAAGATATTCAAATTGATATGCAGTCATATGTTGTGAAAAAAGTAAAGCCAAAGGTCGTCAACAAGCCAAAGAAAAAGGTAATAAATAGAGAGACAGAAATAGAGGAAGCAAAAGTTCCGATTGAAGCAGAGGTTGTGAGTTCGGCTGTAGCGATTCAAGAGGAGCAGGTTGAGGAAGAGCCAACGGTCAAACAGTACCGGAAACAAAGAAAACCAATTACTCAAATGAATGTTGAAGAAAAAATTGAGTTTTTTAATAATTTACCAAAAAATATGCCAAGAACTTTATGTCAAATTGAAACATTTGAAGAAACATATCGTGGAGTCATTATGTCAGAGGAAAATAATATTGTGACGATACGTTCTTTGACACACGCTAAGCCAATTGATATACCAATCAATCAAATAAAGGCTATAAACTTGTTGGGCTTTTAATGTACTTAATTTAAAAAAAGTTAGGCACGTGGGTGTCTAACTTTTTTGTGCTTGGTTCCGATGGCTATCTCCAGTATCTAGCCACAATTGAATTGAAGACAAAGAACCGTCTGCTATTCTATGCGTCTTATTGCCTGAAGCTAACCAATGCGCTTCGCATTTGTTCTACCCTACGAGTAATCGTGGTGATAGGCACTGAATCGCACAGAAGCAATTTAGATCAACTTCAACACAATTTCTTGTTTTCACAAGCTCTTTGACGTCACAAATTTCGTGAGCGAGGTGACCGTGACAATCGATTGGTAGTAACAATCTAAGTGTTGCACAGCAATGATGTATGCTCTCTACCCTGAAAAAGCTCGTTTCAAAACATTCTCCGCCAACATTACCAAATGCTTTAAATGGCTGTCCTTTATCATTCAAAAGAAGAAAAGGAATCGTATCTCCCAGTGACTTGACAGGATTAAGAAGGTTTGAGTAACAGCTAGTAGGACATTTTTCATTTTCGACAGCTTTCTGTTGGTTCAAAATATTTTCAACTGCATCACATACGCAATTAAAGGCGTGTATTTCTCTCATTTTACATATCCCTCCCACTATTAGTTCTTATTAATAGTATAAGAATTTATGTTACATTACGTTCTAGGGAAACGGCCTATTTTCTATATTTAAAGAGTTAGTATGTATTTGGTGTGATAAAGAAAGACTGCTGATTGAATCAGCAGTCTATTGTCTTAATATTTTTTGTGGTGTTTTTTCTTCTCATCTGCAACTCGATCCACTAATTCTGGTGATAAGCACTGGATAGCACAGAAGCAATCAAGGTCTACTTCAATACAGAAGTCTGTTTTTTCTAGACCGAAAAAGCCTTCGTCACAAGGATTACATACACTCTCTGTGTTACCATCTACGTCAACAGGACGTAATAATGATAGTGTTGCACAGCAATCTTCTACAGCTTCAACGCGGAAGAAAATTGTTTGGAAGCAAGTCATGTCTCCTGTGAATCCACCAACATTACCAAATGCTTTAAAGAGTTCACCTTTCTTTCCGTAAAGGATGAAAGGAATTGTATCTCTTTGTGGACCAGCGACAGGGCCTAATAAATTGCTGTAGCAGCTAGTAGGACAAGCAATTTCTTCTACTGCTTCTTGTTCAGCTAAAATTTGTTCAACGGCTTCACATACGCAATTGTTGTCTCTGTCTTTTTTATCTTTGCAACCCATTGAATAGTCATCTCCTTAAATGATTATTTATTGACTTTAGTCCTTAACAGACTATGTGGGAAATGACTAGTTGGTGTGGGTTATCGTCTATATTCTCTGGATTCCTGCGGAAAGAATTTAGGTAAATGTATGATAAAAATGAAATGAACTTGTCTTAAGGATGATGATAAAAAGCGAGCAGCTAATATATGATATGTACCTGTTATTTAAAAGAATAAAAAAAGCAGGGCAGACCCTGCTTCTGTTATTAGAAAATGTCAATGTTTACAACTAATGCGATTAAGATTTGTAGAAGTACTTGAAGTGAGATCGCAACATCAGTATCAGTAGTTGTTACTTTTACATCTTTTGAATTTTCGATAACTAGTTTCTGTTTGTTTACTTGCTTTATATCTGATTCTTGTAATAATTGTTGAGTAACTTGCTCAGCACGAGCGCTGTCAGCAATTGTTAAGTTAATAACAAGGGCAATTGCAACTTGTAGTGCAACTTGTAATGAAACAGCTATTTGAGTATCAGTTGATTTAATGTCGATGTCACAAGAGTCTCTTACAATGATTGTTTCGGAAGAAAATTGTTCTGTTTCACTAACTTGATTAGCTTCTTGAGATACTGTTGCATCGCTGTCAAAGAAATTGCCAACGTTAGCTCCAGCCACCTCATTTGTAGAATCACAGCTTGTTGAATGACAAGAATTGCGGTCTAATGCTACCCATTGATAAGGTCTTGCTTGCATGTTCTAATTCCTCCTTTCGATGTACTATTATTAAATGTTTGAAATTTATTTTTGTATAAGACAAACATCTTGGTGTTTTTACCCATTTTTAGTTTAATTGTCTTTCTTTTTATTTTTTAGCATGTCACGCAGTGTCATGTTTTTTGGAGCTTCCACAACTTTTTCAGGCTCATCCTCTTTCTTTGCCATAGCTCCTTTTACAAATTCATCAACCTGCGCTTGAAGATCTGCTACGACTTTTTTAAGATGTTCTTTTTGCTCGTCGGATAATTTTCTTTTATTTTCATGAGAAACGTTGTTTCTGCTTAAAACATCCTGCACGAATAGTTGCATCATAGTTTGTGAGATTTCCTGAAGATTTAATTTATCATTAGACAATATGTTCACCTCCATAATATAAATGGATAGGAGAAGATTCCTTTCCGTAGATATTTTCTTGAGTTTTATAGGATATCAATTGATACTAGCAATGCTAGTAAAATTTGAATAAGAACTTGAAGAGAAATAGCTACATCTTTATCTGTTGTTGTAATTTTTACATCACGGGAGTTTTCGATGATTACTTTTTGTTTATTTGCTTGCTTGATTACTGAGCTTTGAAGCAATTGTTGAGTCACTTGTTCAGCACGAGCACTGTCAGCAATAGTTAAATTGATCACTAAAGCAATGGCTACTTGAATTGCAGCTTGTAATGAAACGGCAACTTGTGTGTCAGTTGACTTAACATCAATATTGCAAGAATCCTTTATGAAAATATATTCCTCTGAAACTTGAACTGTATCATTTACTTGTACTGCTTCTTGAGTTGTGTTTTCGTGTTTACATTTGCAGTCATCTAACGCAGACCATCTAGTTGACATCCAAATTCACTCCTTTCATCGATAAGAGGTTAAAAAGGGAATACAAATATTAACCATTACGGAGGCATCGAGGGGAAGGACCATAAATCGTGTGATAACTGTGTTCCCTTTTACTTGTATATAATGCAGATTCACTAGCTTTTGAATGAGGCAAACATACAGGTTTGCACCCATTTTTCTTATAAATGCCAATGGATAAATGATTGTTTTTGGGCTATGCCCCATAAGGAATTTTTTTAACTCGTCCCTATTCATAAATGAAAAATCTCTTCATAATGTATAAAGATTATCTTTAGAAAGGTGGGAGGGGATGACCACTTGGGGAGAATTTTTGATCTTAGCCTTTGCATCATTCCGGCTGACGAGATTAATGGTGTTTGATAAAATAACGGGTTTTATCCGTAGACCTTTCCATCGCGAGGTTGAAGAAATAAATGAAAATGGCGAATCTGAGATTTATATTGAGATCAAAGGAAAAGGGTTGCGGGCGTGGATAGGTGAGCTATTAAGCTGTTATTGGTGTACAGGAATCTGGTGTACCGCCATTTTATATGGTTTATGGCTGATTTGGCCATTAGGAGCGGAACCACTCATCATCATCTTAGCAATTGCAGGTCTAGCGGGAATGATTGAATCTATCGTAGGGCGATTAGTAGAATAGGCGAAACACATAGAAACAAAAAACTGATTACACATAAGATGAGATATAGAGCTAAATATTGTAGACGTTTTTAAATCAACTACTACTTCTTCAATATTTGTCATCAAGTTTCACGCTTAATTCATTCAATGGGAAGGTGGGATAATCATGAAAAAGGCAAATTTGAATCCTTCCGGAAGGCCAACAAACTCGAATCAATCGATTTCTGTGTCAAAATCCAACAAGGTTAAAAAGAGTGGCTGTGGTTGTGGAAAAAAAAATAAACGAGCACAATAAATCAGATTAAAGCCTCTTTAATAGGTTTGAACTGTGAGACTACTTAGACAAAAGGTAGTCTCTTTTCCGCGTTTAGAATGAACACCGCTCTCTTTATTACATAGTTTTACAGAGGTTACATATACTACATTCAGTTTATAATACATGCTGAGGAGAAAGAAGTATGCCAAACTGGGTAGAAATTATTGTTAGGGCAGTTTGTATTATTATAGGATTATTTTTTATTACAAAGTTGCTTGGGAAGAAGCAGTTATCCAAATTATCCTTTTTTGAATATATCGTGGGTATTACGGTCGGGGATATCGCGGGAACCATAACGATGGATATAGAATTAAATATACTAAATGGTGTGGTTTCAATCTTAATTTGGACTTTATTTCCGTTGGTAATTTCGTATATCTCACTAAAAAGTAAAAAATTCAGGGACATTGTCGAAGGAAAGGCAACAACCTTTATCAAGGACGGCAAAATCTTAGAGGAGAATTTGAAGTATGAGAAATATAGTACAGATGAATTACTTGAACAACTCCGTAAGAAGGACATTTTTCAAGTATCGGATGTTGAATTTGCTATCCTTGAGACAAATGGGGAACTAAGTGTTTTATTAAAGAAAGAAAAGCAACCAACAAGGTGGGAAGACTTTTTTGGAGAAGGAGCAAAATTGAAAACACCTCTAACAGTGATCATGGATGGAAATTACTTGGAAAATTCAATCTATGATGGAGGCTATACCATTGATTGGATTCGCAGCAAACTCCAGGAGAAAAAGCGAAGTGTGAAGGATGTATTTCTCGCTCAAATTGATTCTAATGGAAATCTGTATGCTGACTACTATGATGACAAAATGAAAAAATAAGAAACAGGGGAGAAACAGGTGAGAATTTTAGAGCAGTTTTTTGAAGGATGGATCGAACCAACGATGAGAAAGCATGATCGAATTCAAGCTGGAGAAGATGTGAAATTATCTAAATTGAATCTTCACTCTAATAAGTTAGATCAAATAGCAGAAGATTTTGAACAACGAATGGAAATGACGGCAGTAGAATTTGAAAAATGGATGAGAAAAATATCGAAGAAATAATGGTAAGACCGTATATTCGTCCACACCGTTTGCTCGTCTCCCACATAGATTATAAGGAAGTTAGGGAAGAGGAGGTGTTCAGCACATGGGTTACGGCTACGGTGGTGGTAACTATGGTTATGGTGGTGGCGGTTACTACGGAAGTACTTTCGTATTAATCGTTGTATTGTTCATCCTTTTAATCATTGTTGGTGCTTCTTTTTACAACTAATCTAATCAACACCTAATGATGGATGAAGTACGAGCAAGTAAAAAGGCTCGTACTTTTGTCTTTTTAAAGAATTCAAGAAGGTGAGGAGCGCTTGGATTTCATTAAAGGGATGAAAAATTAATCACATTTTAAGTGGAAATCCATAGGATATATCATGAATTAAGGAGGCGGAAAAATGGATAGCAAATTCTTTAAGAATCTTGAAGGTAAAACTGGCGTAAACATGAATGATATCTTCTCATTAGCTAACTCTTTACAGGGTGCCAATTTTAAAGATGAAAAAACAGTACGTAACGTAATTCAACGAGTTTCAAAGATTGCTAATAAACCAGTTAACAAGCAAATGGAAGATAAAATTGTTAATTCCATTGTAAATGGGAATGAGAAGTTAGATTTTAATACGATTTCGAAGATGATAAATAAGAAATAACAGTAAGAGGTCTGACTATGGTCAGACCTTTCACTTTTTATTATAGACTTGCAAAAAAGCGACTCTTATTTGCAAAAAAAATGTTCATCTTTGCTAGAATGTCGCTCGAATTTGCAAAAAAAGTGTTCATCCTTGCTAGAATGTCCCACAAATTTGCAAAAATAGTTTAGAAGTGATTAAGATTGGCATCTAATACGTGAATGAAGGGACCGAATTTAACCCTAAGAGCTAGTAATCTGAAAAATTACTTAATCATTCTTCGAATAAACCGAGAAGGTGCCGCCTTTCGACCTCTTCGATAAGATGGAACAGACAAATATAAATGCTCTTTTGCTCTTGTCATGGCTACATAGAGTAATCTTCTTTCCTCTTCAAGATGTTCAAACTTTTCCTTCCGAGCGGATTCAAGAGCAAAATCATGTGGTAAAGAACCATCAACAACACCTAATACATACACATATTTAAATTCAAGGCCCTTTGAACGGTGAATGGTCATAAGCTGGACACCTGATTCCTGAGTTACTCCTTTTAATGCTTGCTGTGTAACAGTCATATGATCGACATGCGCGAGGAAATCATGAACTGTAACAAACTTCTTTGCAACAACCTTTAAATCATTGAGATCATCCGAACCTTTTTCCATCGCATTTCCTTCATTACCTTGTTTTTTTACATAATCAGTAAAGCCTAGCTCTTTTTCAATCATGGTTAGAGCAACAACAGGCTTTTCGTTTTTTAGAGAGTTGATTCTCGGAATGATTTTTTTTAGCTTAGCCTTTTGAAAGGTAGGTAGCCCGTTTACATGTAACAATGCCTCAACGAGTGAGCAGTCATTGAGGATGGAAAGGGCTTTAACATCATTGATGACAGACTGTTTTAAAAATAATGCACGAATCAACTCAGTTATTGCTGTTGAATCATCAGAGTCGATGCTAAGGCGTAGATAAGATAACACACCACGTACCATTTTTCTTTCATAGAAGGAAGATTGTCCTTTCTCCATTGTAAATGGAATGCTTGACTGAACAAATCGTTCAAATATAGCACGTCCTCCTGTGTGTGTCCGATACAAAACCGCAAACTCCTCAGGTGTTGCGCCAGCTTCAATTTTTTCCTTCATATCCTGAAGGATCATTGTTGCCTCTTCCTCTTCATCATATGGAAAAAATGCAATAGGCGCATGGGATGTTTCATATTGAGCAATCATTTGTTTACTAAGTCTATGTTTGTTCTTAGAAATCACATCATTTGCCGTAGAGACAATTTGATGATCTGAACGGTAATTGGCAGAAAGAGTAATCACTTTTGCCATAGGGTATTCTTGTTTAAAATTCAAAATAAATGACGGCTGACTACCTCTAAAGCTGTAAATTGTTTGATCATCATCACCAACACCGCATAAATTGTTAGTGTGACTTGCTAGTAATTGAATCAAGCTATATTGAACAGGATTAATATCTTGAAATTCATCAATTAGAAAATAATGAAAACGAGTTTGATAAGCTTTTAAAATAGTAGGGTTTTCCTTTAATAGTTGATAACATTTAACAAGCATATCATCAAAATCAAATTGACCTTTTTGTTGTTTTTGGTTTTCATATTCCCGATAAAGAGTTAGTGCGGTTTGCTCCCAATCATCTACAGGCTTTATATCATTTGGTGTTAGCATCGTGTTTTTCCAATAACCTATTTGTTGAATGGCTTGATCAAATGGAAAATCTTTTTCATCTATTCCTAACTCTCGACATGATGTTCTTAAATAGCTTTCTTTTTGCCAATCCCATTTTAATAATCTACCGCCATTCCACCTTTCACGATCATGGTGAAGAAGAATTTTGTAAAAAATGCTATGGAAGGTTCCAATGACAATTTGATTAAGCTTTGCAGCAGGCATAGATGCATGTTCAATTAATCGTTGTTGCATTTCCTTAGCTGCTTTTGCAGTAAAGGTTACAAGCATCAATGAGGTGGGAGAAATGTTTTTTTCTTCAATCATATAAAGTGCTCTTGTTGTAAGAACGCGTGTTTTTCCACTTCCAGCTCCAGCTAAAATGAGCAAGGGACCTTCTGTTGTTGTAACAGCTTCTTTTTGTTCAACATCTAATGAAATGCCTAGCAAAGAGGATGGAGCTTTCACATTTATTGCAAAAGGTGTTCTCCCTTTGAGGATCTTGGGTTGACTCCACTTTATTGGTTCTGTTTTTTCAACTGTCGCAATGCTTCTGGATTTAGGAATTCGAAAACCATTCTGTTCAGAATATTCCTCCTGCTCCTTTGTTTCCACAATTGTTTCAGATTGAGGTGGGAAATCTAAGAGATATTGTTTCTGACACATTTCATTTAGCTCTTTGTTGGAGTGATAAAAATAAGGAGGACTGTTAATCCCTAAATATAGCTTCACTGGATAGCCACAGCATTGACAATTAACAGCTTCTATCAAGCAGGATTCATATATTCTTTGGAATTCTTGTTGAGGTAATTGAGTTAAGGAGATGATAGAATTCATCAATTTTGCTGATTGCATTGTTGTCCTCCTCCCATAAAGTAAGATGTTCAATCGTATGTATATAGAAATGAATATAACGACGGTTCAATAAGCGACAAAGTCTATGATAACAGAACAGGCACCGAACGAAAAGTGAAATTAAATGGTTTAACCTACCAAAAATAAGGAAATGTAAAGGGTGAGAGGTGATTTTTGATGGGATATATTTTGCCAATCCAACAAGATACATACACTCAATATGTCAATCGATCTGTTTCAGTTCAACAACACTACGCATATGTTCTTCCAACTTCTTCTATTAAAATGAACAACCATCATCATGGAGATCAATCATATCAAGAACAACAAAAGTTTGCAGAAATATTAAGGGGAAAGATGGAAAAAAGTAACTATTCATCAGTATATACAGGAAAAGGAACACTCTTTAACGAATGCGTGTAGAAGCGTTGATAAGAGGTAAAAATGATGAATTGAATTACAATGCTTGTTAAAGACAATGCAGTTTGGCTATTGCTTAATAATACCCGAAGCGTTAGAAAGGACTGATTCTGTTTTGAAACAGTCCTTTTAGAAAGGCTAATTTCGTAAACTTTGTTGCAATAAGTAACTTGGATGAAACAGCACTATATAAGGTCTAGTGGTATCTTTTCTTCTTAGAATTCTACCTTTTATAGGATAAAACACTGTTTTAAACAAATTAATAGGTTAATTAGCAACAATCTATTAGAAAAGAGCCTTTAGAAAAAAGAAACGTTTAAATTTGGACTTAGTTTTAATGTCTAGCTCCAAGTGCGCCCATCGGCTCTAGGGTCCAGTCAAACAGAAATTGAAGGTAAAGAGCACCACCTATTCAAATGGCAGCGCCTTGTGCTTTTCTTACTGTCCTAAAAGGATTGAACATGCAATCCTGCTCCTTCTAACCATTCTGCATAGAGGACTTCCTCTGTCCGAAAAATATTTTGTTGCTTTAATTGTTCATCTAGCCAATTGTAATTAAAGCCTGCTTCGATTAAATTTTCCTTTATAACTTGTCCATCACTAATAAGCGTAATGGGGATATACACTTTTTCCAGATTGACTTGAAGATCTGATTTAGTCGGGTTTTCATATGTAGCCTTTTTGAGAACACTGACGGTACCGTCTGTTTCTAGAACAGCATACTCAAGCTCGCGAATGGAAAAAACACCTTTAGAGCGGATTAAGTGCTGAAGCTGATTAATATCAAGCTTACATTTCTTTAGGCTTTCTCTTAAAATTTTCCCCTCTTTAATAACAATGGTGGGTCTTCCTTCTAAAAAACCTCGTGACTTATTCCATTTTTGTGTAATTATTTCTATCCCATAGATTAGGATTCCCCAAATAAATACTGAGTAAAGAATCTCACTTGTGCCAATTTCATCATCAAACACTGCGTTCCCGACCAATTCTCCCAAAACAAGAGCGGATATAAAATCAAAGGTGGTTATTTGTGTAATTTGGGTTTTCCCTAAAATTCTTGTAATGACAAATAGAGCAGCAAACCCTAATAGAAGTTCAAACGTAATTTGTCCAAAATGCATGTACAAACCCTCCGTTAACCATGTCCATATGTAATAGCTTGAGCGCCCTTGATTTTTTTATACTAGAAGAAATTCTAAAAGCAGATTGTTGAAATAAAAAAAGGAAAACAAGTAAACAATAAGAAAAAAACTATTCTCCATCATATAAAGGAGGTATGCAAGTGTCTGATGGTTATAATACACTCGCCTCAACAGAAATAACATCTCTCTGGACAACGTATATGAATGAAAGCATGGTGAAAACTATGTTGACCCATATGCTTCCGAACGTAGAGAACAAAGAAATGAAAGCAGGAATCCAGCAAGCATATGACATGGCAACGAAGAACATTGAATTTTTAACAGCTTTTTTTCGCAAGCAAAACTTTGCGAGACCAATAGGATTTTCAGATGAAGATGTTCATCCAAATGCTCCTAAACTATACTCTGATACATTTGCTCTAACATATGTTAATCATATGGCAAAGTTGGCTATGCTTGGTTATGCAGGGTTTCTTGCTATGTGTGTACGAGAGGATATAAGGGATTTTTTCATGAAATGTTTACAGGATTCGGCTCAGTTATATAATTCAACTCTTGAAACTGCAGAATCAAAGGGCTTTTTTGTTAGACCACCATACATAGGAGTACCAGAGGAAACAGATTATGTAGATACAAAAAAATACCTTAGTGGACTTAATCCCTTTTCAGATAAAAGACCGTTAAATGCAATCGAAATATCGTACCTTTTTATGAATATTCAAACCAATTCGATCGGAAGCAAATTATGTTTGAGTTTTGGTCAGACTTCACAGAATAAAGAAATACAAGAATATATGATTAGGGGAAGCGAGATATCAAAAAAACATGTGAAGGTTTTTACAAAGATGTTAGCAGAAAGTGATATCATTTCACCAGGATCACCTGATGTATGTATAAGTGATTCTACATCACAAACATATTCTGATAAATTAATGATGTTTCAAATGTCGTTACTAAGTGCAGCAGGAACCGGTAACTATATGACAGCAGCAGCAGCAAGTCAACGCTCAGATTTGGTAGTTAATTATGAGCGGTTATCTGTAGAAATTGCCGAATACGCAAAAAGTGGGGGAGATATAATGATTAAACATAATTGGCTTGAGGAGCCTCCAGGGTTAAAGGATCGAAAAAAGCTTGTGAAGAAAGAGGAAATATAAAAAAAAGCTAACCTAAAAGTTAGCTTTTTTATATTTCTTTAATCATAGTGACATGAGGAATTCCAGCATCCATAAATTCATCTGAGACAACCTCATAGCCAAACTTTTGATAGAATGAAATGGCATGTGTTTGAGCGTTTAGTTTTAACTTGCTTATACCTTCTTTTGTCGCAAGCTCTTCTAATTTTTCAACAATTAGTCCACCAGCACCATTTTTACGGCTAGTTGATAAAACGCAGATTCTTTCAAGCTTTCCAATGCCATCTACTATTCGTACACGTCCGGCACCAATAGGCTTATTCTCGTCATCATATAAGACAACATGTGTAGCCTCATCTTCAAATTGATCAATTTCTTCTTCAACAGGAACTTGTTGTTCCTCAACAAAAACGATATTTCTTACTAAAAATGCATCTTCTAGCTGTTCTTTAGTGGTTACTTGTTGTATGTTCAATTACTCGCTTTCCTTTCCTAGTAAAAATGTCTCATAGACAGTCCATGACCCGTTTTCTAGTTGATATAAGAGATGGAAACGGTCAATGAGTTCCTCATGATGGATATCTAACATTTTAAGGCTTCCTAAAACATCAGAATGCTCATCGTCTGATAAATTCTGTCCAATTGTAATATGTGGGACAAAGGCATACTCTGGTTTGCTGCTTAATTGTCCTGTATGTAATTTTTCATGTAGTGTTTTAAGCTCTACTGTAGGTTCTACTTTTAAATAAATAACATTATTAACTGGTGAAAAAGAGCTTACCTTTTTGATTGAAATGTGTACTGGATTCAACGTTTTAGCGACATTTCTTAGTTCTTTTGCAATCACGGTAATTTCGTTATCATCCGCGTCAAAAGCCGTTTTTAATGTCAAATGAGGTGGAACTAAAGCATAGTGAGTATCATATCTTTTACGATAAGAATTGGCTAAGTCTTGTAGTTTTTTCGATGGAAAAAGGGCAATTCCGTATTTCATGTCATTCCCTCCTAAACGAGTCATTAGTGTTAGTATATCAAATTTTAAAAAATAAACATATGAACGATATATTTTGCCTTAACTTACTCAAACATTTTTTTTAATATAGGAGTTAGAGCGGGTTGCCAATACTTCCACGTATGGTCACCGTCAAATTCTTCATATGTATAAGAGAATCCTTTCTTAGACATTACCTTTTTAAGTTCTCTATTTGGTGTAAGAAAGTCTGATACCTCTCCGTCAGTTGTTTTCACTGCTGTCTCTTTTGTTCCGATTTGATGGTAGATTATTGGCCTAGTTGATGACATGAAATTCACTACTTTTTCAATTATAAAGTCATTTACATATGGAGATTGCAGAATAAGCTTACCAAAGGTATTTGGATAGGTTAAACCAGCTAGCAGAGAAACCGTTGCACCCAATGAATCGCCAATAAGAGCACGTCCAAAGCCAATTTGGTAGGTTGGAAATTCCTTATCAAGATATGGGACAAGCTCATGTGCGAGAAAGCGGACATATTGCTTGAACTTTCCACCGTTAGGATGATACTTTTCTCTTCGATCCTCTACATTTTTATAAGGAATGCCCACAACAATAACATCTTCGATTTCTTCATTTTTCATGAGTGTTTCAACCTGTCTCCCAACACGACCAAGCCTAAAGTAATCTTGACCATCCTGTGCGATCAATAAACTATACTTATATAAAGGAGAAAAATTTTCAGGAAGATAAATTAGCAATGTTAACTCTTCTTCTAATGATGTTGAATAAAATGAATGCTCCTTTATAATACCTGTTTGTTTACTCATAATTCCCCTCCTAAATCCATTGCGTTACCATTTGTTTGAAATCCCTTACTATTTTAACACGTCTACTTGAATTCATCCTCAAAAATGATGTGGAAATGAGTACAAAAGAAATAGGTTTAAAACTATGGGACAAGGGAATGTATCTATTAAACCTATTAAAATAGGATGAGAGGAGAATCACAGATGAAAAAACAACCCTTTACAAGGAACAAAGTGGTTTTATCCGGTTTTGCACTATCAACAATAGGTGTTGCTTCATATTTATTAAAAAATCAAAAACGAAAAGCAAAGATAGACTATGGAATGCAACGGATAAAAAATAAAGCTAAAATCTTATTTTCTCAGAGAGCGCCAGTCATGGAAAAGGCAGGGCATCCAGATCCATATGATATTGAGGACAATAAAATGGTTGCTGAAGGATCGATGTACTCTGTGGCTTATTTTAATGATAAATCTAAGTAAGGAACCGGCAAATGTCGGTTTTTTTTGTTGTTTAGGAAAGGAATTTATAAAAATCTTAAACTGTTGATAGGTGTGTGACATTAAACTCCAGCATTCTTACTTTTTGCAAAAAAAGTAAGATGCCTAGCTTCTCTATGGGTCTAGCCACAATAGAATAGAAGGTAAACAGCCCCTTCTTTTCCCATTCGCCGAATGCTAAGTGCTTTGCGCTTTTCTTAATGTATAAATTTCTAATAATTGATCAAAGAAATCGAACTATTACAATAATTGTATTGCATTCTATACTTGGATAAGGTAAAGTAGTAAAAAAAGTAAATCACACAATTTCATATATTCTTATCAAGAGAGGCAGAGGGACTGGCCCTATGAAGCCTCAGCAACCGGTTCATATAAAGTGAAGATCTGGTGAGTATGATAACAAACTCTAAGTAAGTTTTTTTTAAGCACCCGAAAGGCTTGCATCGCAAGATTCAAGTATTTGCGTGTTGTGAAAAACTGTATTATTTATGAGTTTCTCTATTTTATGATCAACTTACCCAAGACTTCCACGAGTGCCAAGGTGCTAAATCCAGCAAGCCACACCAGCATTATGCTTGAGAGATAAGAAGAGGCGAACTCAAAACAACAAAGTCTTCTTCTTAACGGGGAAGACTTTTTATTTTTTCTTTAAAGGAAAGAGCGCTTTCTCTCATGTACATAATCATTAATACAAACTTTAGGAGTGACAAACATGAGCAAACGAATCGAAACGAAATTAGCGCAAATTGGAAATCGAAGTGAAAATGTAACAGGTACTGTTAATCCACCAGTGTATTTTTCTACTGCATATCGACATGCTGGAATTGGAGAATCAACTGGATTTGACTATATCCGTACAGGAAATCCAACAAGATTATTAGTGGAAAAAGCCATTGCAGATTTAGAGCATGGAGATCGAGGGTTTGCATTTAGCTCTGGGATGGCAGCGATCCAAACAATCATGGCACTATTCCAAAGTGGTGACGAATTAATCGTATCATCTGATTTATACGGTGGCACTTATCGTTTATTTGAAAGAGAGTGGAGAAAGTACGGATTATCATTTCAATATGATGACTTCACAAATCCTGCAGAAACAGAAAAGTTGATTAATGAAAACACCAAAGCACTATTTATTGAAACACCTACTAATCCATTAATGCAGGAAGCTGATATTAAAGAGCTAGTAGCGGTTGCGAAAAAACATGGAATCCTAGTGATTGTTGATAACACATTTTATACGCCAGTTCTTCAAACGCCAATCTTAGATGGTGCGGATATTGTGATCCATAGTGCAACGAAGTACTTAGGTGGGCATAACGACGTTCTTGCTGGATTAGTTGTGACAAAGGGCCAGGAATTAAGTGATGAATTCTTTCAACATC
>JAPSLU010000100.1 GCA_031180405.1 Bacillus sp. (in: firmicutes)
TGAAGAGTCAATGACGACTATATTGCTTAGGGAGTATCCCGACATAAAAAAAGCATTTTTCGAGCAGCTTTTGCTGAAGGGAGTAGAGAATTATGAGCTTATTCCCGTTCATCCATGGCAGCTTCAACAAACAATCTTAAAGAATTTTAAGGAAGAAATAACAGACGGCATCATTATCCCTCTTAAAAGTGTAAGGATCCCGACAGCAGCACTTATGTCATTTCGTTCTCTAGCCCCGGACGGTAATAAAAGCTTTCATCATATAAAGACAGCGGTTGACATTCAAATGACAAGTGCAAAGCGCATTGTTTCACCTACCTCAGTTAGGAACGGACCAATTATCTCGTCACTGTTAAAGCAAATTGAAACAAGTGACTTTTTAGTAGGTAGTACACTTAGGTTTATAGAGGAAAAGGCTGGAGGTCATTTTCAGCCAAAAAAATCTGAAAATGCTGATTTTCTAGCAAAGAACCTGTCCGCTTTGTTACGGGAAAACCCTGAGAAACAGTTAGCTGACGGAGAAATTGCTGTACCTGCTGCCTTTTTTATTAATCAATCGCCATTTTCTGAAAAACTATTTCTAATAGAACTGATTGAAGACTTCAGTAAGACTACAAGAACAAATATGGATGAAGCAGCAATTAAATTTATCAATCATTATGCTAGCTGTCTACTTCCTGGTCTATTAACGCTGATTATAAAATATGGGATTAGTCTTGAGGCTCATTTGCAAAATGTTGTTGCCGTTATACATAATGGCATTCCTGTTCGATTCCTGCTACGAGATAATGGCGGTATCCGAATTAAAGAGGAACGTTTAAAGCTAATAACTGAAACACATTTGCTCGATAACCGTACAAATCTATTAACGGATAAAGAGAAGGATTTGTTCACGATGTTTTCGCATGCTCTACTTCATAATCATTTAGGTGAAATGATCCTTGTGCTTACGAAGGAACTAGGGATACAAGAAAGGCAGCTTTGGACACAAGTTAAAGAGGTTATCTATACAACGATTGATCGTTTAAAACAGGAAAATGAGTGTAAGGATGCAATTCGTGCCTTTGAAAACGAGATATCAAATCCTTTAGCACCATTAAAGGCTATGCTGATAATGAGGATGACAGATCAAATAACAGACAATGCATATACACTGGTACCTAATCCATTAGTAAATAATACGGGAGGGAAAAATTAAAATGCTCACTAATACAGAGGAAAAACAAAAGCCCCTGCCATTATTTGCCGAGGAAGAAAAATGCCTTCAATTTTTAAAGGAACAGCAGCCACAGCTAGTTGCTCATTATTTAAATTCCATTCCGGTTGGAAGAAGAGGAATGCTTTTCAAGCTAGCTGCATCCTTTTTACGAGAGAATATCATTGAATTGTATTCCAGCTCCATTACAATGAAAAAAATCGGCAATGTTCTTGCGATGGGACTTGAAGAGCTCAATGAGAATTGGGAAACGTTACTTAGACAGCTACAGCAGAAGAGTCTACTTGAAGACATTACATATCGGTTGTACTTTTTTGATCAACGATTACTCGTGTTTCCCATTGCCAAGGAGTATGCCTATGGGAGAATCATGTTAGTCGATGATATTGTATTCGTGACAGATAAAGGTGTAAAAAAGGTTGAGACGGCAAGTGAGTTTTTAACAATTTTAAAAGATAAGCTACCTGAGCAAGTAAATATTCTACAGAATGAGCTTGAAAATGGGACTGCAAACTATTCTTTAGCACTTGCGTATTTTGAACAATGGAAGAAAGAGATAAAAAAAGAAGCAGCTGCAATGAAGGCACACACAATGCTTGATTACGCTGTGCTGAAAAAAGATCAAGAGCCAAACTGGAGTCAGGCGCTGTTTTTTGAACAGCTTGCTACGGAAGGCCATCACCTTCATCCTGGGGCAAAAACGAAGACCGGGATGGAGCCGAAGGATGTATATCAATTTTCACCTGAGTTTCGTCAAACGCAATTCATTTGCTTTGTTGCTGTCAGAAAAGATCACCTTTTACAAACAGAGATTGAACCGAATTATATCGAATCAGCGTTTCCTGATATACATGAATGTGCTAAGAAGACGTTAGACGAAAAAGGGTTTAATGGTGAAAATTATCGACTCCTACCTGTTCATGAATGGCAATATAATCATTCCCTTACAGCTATTTATGAAAAAGAAATAAAAGCCGGTATCATCGTTTTATTAGATGGTATCAATATTGATGGGGGCGCTTCATCGTCCTTTCGTACAATTTTTCCTAAGCAGAGCAATATGCCATCTTTAAAACTCGCCGTTAACAGTCAAATGACATCAACGATTCGCTCGATTTCACCGCAAACAGCGATGAACTCTCTAGAATTTTCGAAAATGATGAAGAAAATTTTGGATAAGGAACCTTCACTTGAATCGTTTTGTCCAATAAATGAAGTTGCTGGTTATAGCTTTCGGTCAACTAACACTGACAAGGCAAGAAATTTAACTGTTGTAATTAGAGAAAATCTAGAAACTCAGCTTGATCGTGATGAGCTAGCAATTCCGGGCTGTAGTCTTTATAACACTTCACCTATCTCAGGGAAAGTATTATTAATAGAATTAGTAGAGAGATATTGTTCTGCGTGTAAATTCAACATAAAAGAAGGTACGGTGTCCTTTTTGAAGGACTATTTGTCAATTGTCATACCAGGATATTTAATATTAATGGTGAAATATGGAGTGGCGCTTGAAGGACATTTACAAAATAGTGTGCCAGTTTTTAAAAATGGAAAGCCTGTCCGTTTTTTCTTCAGAGATTGGGGTGGGGCTAGAATTCACCAAGAGCGATTAAAAAGACAAGGGATTACGATTAATTTTCACAGGGAGTCAGTATCAATTACTGATAATGAACAGGAGATGCGTAACAAAGCGTATTATACTATATTTCAAAATCACATTGGGGAAATGATTGTTCAATTAAGTCAAGCCTCTAAAGTTCGTGAAGAGGAACTGTGGAACGAGGTAAAAAAGGCTTGTGATAAGAGCTTTACAGCTTTGCAAGGACAAGGCTGTGATTGGGCAAAAGAGGATGCTGATTGTTTGTATACTCCATATATAGACCATAAAGCATTAACGAAAATGCGCTTGCATCCGAATGCAGGCTATAGCTATAGTTCTGTAGTCAATCCATTAAAGGGAAAGGAAGAAAGGAAATGGCAAGATTAAACACCTTGCCATTGCAAGGTACCCTTGCTCTAAAATCAACGCCATTCCGTAAATTTATATATGGAAGCTTTTTAACGAGATCTGCTGATTGGATGGATATGACCATTTTGAACTGGGTTGTTTATCAAATGACAAGCTCTCCGTTAATTTTGGCTTTACTAAACGCATGCCGGCTATTGCCAGTATTTGCGTTTAGCTTACCAGCGGGTATGATAGCTGATCGCTTTGACAGGAAAAAAGTGTTGGTTTTGAACTACTTTGGAGTGTTTTTAACAACTTTCATTATCGCCTATATCATCCAAAAACAACTTCCCATTTTTTTGTTGCTAGGGTTTATTACGGTGAGGTCGTTTTTAATGACAATAGAGGTTCCTGTTCGTCATGCATTTTTATCAGATCTCGTTTCAAAGCAGATGCTTGCAAGTGCGATTTCCATTCAAACAACAACGCTTAATTTAGCTAGAATGATCGGTCCTTCGCTTGCAGGGGTGTTACTCGTTCATTTTCCTCCAGGGATAATTATGTATGCTGTTGCTTTAGGAGCATTATTTGTAATGGTTTCTCTTTTATTAATTGAGCCGGTTGAAAAGAATGATGAACTTAAAGTAAATAGAAAACAGAAACAGCGGTTGAACAAAACTTGGGAGTATATTCGAAATGATCAAAAGGTTTTCTCGCTATTATTGATTGCTATTGCACCTATGATTTTTGGTTTTCCATATACAACGATGCTGCCGTTGTTTTCAGCAGAATTGCTACAAATGGGGCCAGAAGGTTTCGGATTATTGCTTTCTGTCTCCTCTTTAGGGGCAATTGTTGCCACGGTTTTATTATCGTTAGGCCGGCCACTGTATGCTGGTCGGGTGTTAATTCTTTCTGCGATAGGCTTTGGTGTACTGCTTTGTTTCTTTATCCTGTTCAGCCAATTTTACATATTGGTTTTATTGGTGATGTTTTTGATTGGTTTTTCAAGTCAATATTATCGAACACTTAGCCGGGTGATACTCCAATTAAACGTGAAAGAGGCGTATCGAGGAAGAGTGTTAAGTATTGCATTGATGGATCGTGGCTACATTCCTTTAGGAGCTCTTCTTATTGGTTGGGTTGCGAGCAGCTTTGGTGCTCATACAGCAGGGCTTGTGATGGGATTGAGCTGCAGTCTTGCAACGATAGTCATTGCTCTTTGCCGAAAAGATTTATGGAATTCAAAAAGTGAGGAAAATTAAATGAACATAATGAAGGAAAAACAGGATACGATTAATCAATATATCGATCAATTGCTAGAAAAAAAGGAGCAGGGATATCCCTTTTGTGCTTATTTATATGATCTTAGATCATTAAAAAGGCATGTGTCGTTTATTAAGGAATCATTGCCTGAATTTTGCCAGCTGTACTATGCGATGAAGGCAAATCCAGATGTTAGGATATTGAAAGCATTAGCTGACAGCGTTGATGGCTTTGAAGCAGCCTCAGGTGAAGAAATAAAAACAGCCAAGAAAATTTCACAAAAACCAATTATCTTTGGCGCTCCCGCAAAAAAGGACTATGAGTTAAAACAAATTTCAGAAGGTGACGTACACTTTGTCAATATTGAAAGCTTTCATGATGTGAAAAGGCTGCAATATTGGGCAGAAATGGTTCAAAAGGATATTTCCGTTGTTGTTCGCGTGAACTTGAAAGATAATGTCTCGAATAGTCGCTTGAAAATGTCTGGTGTGCCGACACAATTTGGTGTGGATGAGTATAACATTCCTAAACTATTAGAAGAGCTTACTAACGCACAAAATCTTCAAGTGAAAGGCTTCCACTTTCATGCAATGTCGAATAATCTTGATGCACATGCACATGTGAGTTTTATTGAGCTCTGTATAGAAAAAGCTCTTGCATGGAGAAAAAAATACAAGCTAAATCTTGCTTCTGTTGTAAATGTTGGCGGAGGAGTAGGGGTCAACTATACTAACCCTGAGGAACCATTTAGTTGGGTTGTGCTTTCTAAAGGTTTACATCAGTTTCAAGAAAAATATAGAGATGAAGAGATTGAGCTGCTTCTTGAATTAGGACGTTACATGGTTGCAGAATGCGGTTATTATGCAGCAGAGGTTATAGATATTAAAGAAAACCATAATGAAATATTCGCCTTGCTTCGTGGTGGGACCCATCACTTTCGCTTACCAGCTGCTTGGAAAATGAGTCATCCCTTTACCGTTCACCCGGTAGCATATTGGCCTTACCCATTCGAACGCCCAATGGTACAGAATAAACAAATAACCCTTGCAGGTGAACTCTGTACACCAAACGACGTACTAGCAAGAAAGGTCTCTGTCAAAGAAGTAAAAGCCGGAGACATTATTACCTTTCACTTAGCAGGCGCCTACGGCTGGACAATCTCACACCACAACTTCCTATCCCATCCACACCCTGACTTCTATTATATTGAAGACAGCATTAAGTAAGGAGAGATAGGAAACTTTAATCAACGGGACGGTTCTCTTGCTTCTCTCGTGTCTATAAGGGACCACAAGAACCGTCTCTATTTTTTAGTATCTTTTGACTTCTGAAGTTTTATTTAAAATATAAATCACTTTTAAAACAATGGTCCTAGTTGATAAATTTTACGTACATGAGGGTACAGATGATATACGTACTTTTCCTCTTATTTTTCCTTCAACACACCCTTCTTCACCAAATTTACAAGCGTTCCCTTATTTTTGAAGCGATTAAAAGCAATTAATCTATTTAAATCTTTAACAGTTAATTTACTTGGCTCAATTGCTAGTTCAAATTCATTCTTCACTTTATAAATTAACGAAAGGGCATAGTCAATTTGTTTAGGAGTTAAAAGATGTTCTTCATCATCAGTACTAGAAGGTTGTAGTGTTGATGCATGTTCCCTAATTCGTTGGTCAACGATTGCTTGTACTTGATCTTCACTTATGTATTGTTTTTCTTGGTTTTTGGGTTGTTGGTGTGTAGATTGTAATAATTTTTCAAGTAGTCCTTTAATCATTTCCTTCACTTCCTCTTCTTACATTGTTCTGTTTGTAAATTAGGATAAATGACACTTATTAATAAGTGTATTCTTGGTCATATTCTGTTTTATTTTATCATAATTGTAAGAAAAAGGTTGTTGTTTTTCAGAAAATGTAAGACTATGTAACTATTTGTAGTATAATAAGAGAAAATACATATTTTGGAGCGTTTAGTATGTCATTTACAATTCCTGAAAATATTCGATCGTCAGCTACAGCAGGAGAAAGATTATTATTTCGTACTCTTAAAACATACCTTCCTGATGATTATATTGTCTATTATGAACCCGATATACAAGGGAGACGACCTGATTTTGTCATCATTGGTCCAGACCTTGGGATTGTTATCTTAGAGGTCAAGGATTATACAAAGAACACGTTATTTCAGATAAATCATGAAGAATGGCAAATTATTTCTTCTTCTGGGGAGCAAACTTTTGTTAAGAGTCCGATGAAACAGGCTAGAGATAATATGTTTCATGTTGTGGATGCGTTAAAAAAAGATAAAGATTTAGTACAGTTAGAAGGAAAATACAAGTTCCAGTTAAAATTTCCTTATGGACATGGTGTCGTGTTTACTAGGATGTATTCAAAAGACTTTATTGAACACGGCCTCTATTCTGTTATTGATCCAAATTTGTGTTTAACAAGAGATGAAATTGATCCAGATAAAGAGTCTTTTTCTGAAGAGATTCTAATGGATAAAATTTTAAATATGTTTGTTGTTCCATTTCGATTGAAAGAACCACTTTCAATGAAGGATATCAATGCGATAAGGTACCACTTATTTCCAGAGGTTCGGATTAGTGCGGAGTTCAAACAATCAGTTCCGTATCAAGATCAGCTTTTGTTATCACTTCACGATATCAAAACAATGGATCTCCACCAGGAAAACTTAGCAAAGCAAATTGGTGATAAAAACCGTTTGATTCGAGGTGTTGCAGGAAGTGGGAAGACTATCATATTAGCTAGCAGAGCGAAAATGTTGTCCAAGCAGAACCCTGATTG
This sequence comes from Bacillus sp. (in: firmicutes), assembly GCA_031180405.1. GTDB lineage: Bacteria > Bacillota > Bacilli > Bacillales > Bacillaceae > Metabacillus. Next base: position 7,241 of record JAPSLU010000100.1, read on the forward strand.
GAAGATCTTAATTCTTTGCTATAATATTTCATTGGCCAATGCGATTCAGCAGATGATCACACATATGTTAAATGAACCAGAAGATTTGTTTGATTTTGATCCATCGACAAAAATGCCTCAAAAACAAACGATCACTGTCCGAAACTTTCATTCCTGGTTAAAGCATGATTTAAAAATGAATGAGCATCAACTTCCAAGCATGATTGATAAATTATCAAGAAAAGAGGCCATTCTTCCTACATATGATGCAGTCTTAATAGATGAGGGACAGGACTTTGAGGCAGAGTGGCTCCGCTTAGTAAGTTTACTAATAAACGAAAAAACTCAGTCTCTCTTATTAGTAGAAGATCGAGCACAAACGATTTATAACAGAAAACGATCATATATACAAGACACTGGGTTAAGTTTTCAAGGTAGATCAAAGGTGTTGTCAATTAATTATCGTAATACCCATCAAATTGTAACATTTGCTTGGAACTTTTACCGTAAGCATTCATTGTTTAAAAATAAAGTAGTTACTAGGGAGCTAGAAGGTGACATTATTGCTCCACAAAGCACGAAACGAAAAGGACCAGAGCCGGGGATTATCAAAGCAAAAAACTTTTATGAAGAAATGCGCCTTGTCGCTCGCCAGGCAAAAAAATTACATCAAGAAAAAAAAGTTTCTTATGAAGAGATGCTAATCCTTTATCGAGTAAAACGTACTTATCAACACCCTATAATTGATACAATTAAACGAGCTTTATCTAATGAAGATTTGCCCTACTTTTGGATTACTGAAAATGATCTTTCCAAAAGATCCTATGCAAAAGAGGATGGGAAAATAAAAATCAGTACCATTGATAGCAGCAAAGGCTTGGATTTCCGAGCGGTGTTCATTGTTAACATAGACTCGATGCCGTTTCCATTAGTAGAAAATAAGGAAAGAGAAGTATCATTGTTTTATATCGGTATGACTCGGGCACAGGAATATTTATGCATGTCTTATTCAGGTGAGTCAGAGTTTACGCACTATTTAGATGATGTACTTGAAGATAGAATAAAGCATAAAGACGAGCTAGGGGTAGTTAATAAAAAAGTTAACTAACAAATTTAAAAAGTTGGATTGTATTCATAATCTGAGAAAGTTCTTTTACAGTTTAGTTAAAGATCTCAATATATTAAGCGATGATTGGCTGGTATGGAAACGGTGTTGAACCGGATTCCTGCCTGCCAATTTTTGTTTTATGAGTTTATTATAATAATAAATTATTCTTCAATTCTCTTTTTTAAAACGTTAAATCAACAGACTGGTTCTCCATAATACATTACTGTTTTAGTAATCCGAAAAAGTTCTAAGTAGGTGAATTGTCTAAAAGTATCCTCTTCGTGACATACTCGGGAACACTTTATGTTTCTTTAGTGTTTTTAACTCTTTATAGGTCTAAACGGCTACAACGATACCCATAGTTGGCCTAATGTTTCTACTTGCGATTGAACTATGGATTTGCTTTAAGCTTCGTAAAGGAACAAAGAATTCATGTGAGGTTATAATTAAAATAGTTTAATTAAGTAGTTAATTCTTAATGAGAAGACTCATGAGCTTTTAAGAAAAACTAGTGTTTTAACCGACAATTTACCAAAATCACCCTTCACAAATCCAAATATTTATAAAGTATTAATGGATGTCTAACCTAAACCATCTAATTTTTCATAACTATTAAAAAGGCTCTTTTCTGAAAGATTGTTGTAATTTGACCTAATAATGTGTTAAATACAGTTTTTTTACCGAATGAAAGTTACTATACAAGAAGAAAAGATGCCACTAGACTTTATATAGTGCTGCTTCCTAGTTATTGATAACAACAAGTTTAGGAAAATAGCCTTTTTAAAAAACAGATTTAACATATTCCTAATGATCAATCATCGTTTTATTACGCACTTGAAGAAACATTAGCTTCCTTTTTAAAATCTAATTTCCAGTAGAGAAGGGCAAATAGCATGGATGGAATTGTACATATAATCATCCCGATAAAAGCGTATCTTGGCTCGATTTCGTATAAAATGCCTCCAAAAATCGTAAATACTGCAGTACTCCAACTGAGTGCTAGTGCAGAATATATACCTTGTGCTTTAGGAATTTGCGTATGTGGTATATTTTTAATTAAGTACTTCATAAAGGCATAGTGTCCCATTGCAAATGAGCATGCATGTAATGTTTGTGCAATACTAAAGACAATGACATTTGGAAAAGCAAAAATAAGAATCCAACGCACAGTTGAACCAAGTGCAGCCAATGCTAATAATGAGCCAACTGAAAATTTCTGAAAGCTTTTGTCAGCAATTAAGAAGAAGATGATTTCTGCGATCACTGCGATATTGAAAATCACACCGATTAAATATTTAGGTGCATCAATATCTTGCAAATAAATGTATCCATAATTGTAATAAGAGGCGTGTGCAGCTTGGAGTAAAATTACGATAATCAACACTAGGCCAAAATGCTTGACTCGAAATAATTCCAACATACCGCCTTTTTTTGTTCGATCATGTTGTGGTTTTTCAGATAAAATCACTGGAGCTCGTAAAAAAACAAGAAAAATGAACACCGTTATACCTATCAGCAATGCCCATAAAATGGCTTGATCTCCAAATTTTCCTGTGATGACCGTCAAGATCATTCCAGCCACTACAAATCCAATCGATCCCCATGAACGACTTTTTCCGTAATGCGTTAATTGTTTGCTTTGCACAAGGTATCCAGCCGCACTATCTAAAGCAGGCATCAATGTTGGATAAAATACATGGAGAAAAAACGTTACAACAAGTAAGCTAGTAAAGGAACTAGCTGGAATATAACATAGAATGGCTATAAATGTTCCGATCGCCATTCCATTTAATATGGTTTTACTACTAAACTTTCCTGATAAATAAGGAAAGGCAAATAATGTAGAAAGCCCTCTTGCTACTAAACCTAGACTCATAATGAAACTGGATTGTGAGACTGTAATTCCTTTTTCAATAATCATCCATCCCGTCCAGTAAGGAAGAAAAATCCCCCAAGTCATATAAAAACTAAAAAAACGTTTACTCATCCAACGGTCTGTATTCACTTTGTATACCTCCATCGTTTACATGATTGTATGATATCATGGAGATACGTACAATCATATGAGAAATCTCATATTTTTAGGTGAAGGATGAAGGTTTGTAAACAAACGGGTGCTAGCAAATTATTATCACTATGGTACAAGAGAGATGAACAACTTGTACAGAAAGAATAGAATTGGAGAAATTGGGATTGATCGACTAATTGAAAAAGGAGTATATCTTCATGACAAATAGTAAATTGAATTCAAAGGTTGATGAATTTCTACGTGAAGAGAAAAAGTGGAAAGATGAATTTGAGAAGTTAAGAAGTATTATTCTGGATTTTGAAGTGACTGAAGATTTTAAATGGATGCATCCTTGTTATACATTGAATGGGAAAAATGTTGTTTTAATACATGGATTTAAAGAATACTGTGCACTTTTGTTTCATAAAGGTGCCTTGATAAAGGATACGCATAAGATTCTTATTCAACAAACAGAAAATGTACAATCGGCACGGCAGATACGGTTTAAAAATCTTCAAGAAATCGTTGAAATGGAATCTACTATAAAAGCTTATATTCAGAAAGCCATTGAAGTTGAAAAAGCAGGCTTGAAAGTGCAAGTTGAAAAAAATAAAGAGATCGCCATTCCTGAAGAACTTCAAACTAAATTCGATGAACTTCCAGCCTTGGAAACTGCTTTTAAAGCATTGACACCGGGTAGGCAAAGAGCATACATTCTTCATTTTACTCAACCCAAACAGGCCAAAACCCGTGAATCAAGGGTTTTAAAATGTATAGAGAGAATCCTTATGGGAAAGGGATTAACTGATTGTACTTGTGGTTTATCAAAAAGAATGCCCAACTGTGACGGCTCGCACAAGAATGTTCAGAAATAAGGGTTGTTTTTTGAAAAGAAAGTAGGTTTCCAGCTTTCTTTTCAAAAAATAAATATTTAGTTTACATAATATTATTATGTATGCACTTAGGATAAACAATGACATAGAAGTAAGAGTATCGAGGAGTATTAACAAGATAAACATTTGTTAAGGTAGATAAGTTAACGATCTATCTTTACATAAGTAAATTTTAGAGAATAACATTAGTAGGGTCTAATGGGTTATAGTGACCTTTTTAAGGCTGAACGCGTTTAATTTTATAACAAAAAGCAAGAAAATAGCGTATGTTGGTTGGGTAAGACCATTAAAGACTAGGTTGGAAAAATTACGGTTTATGTACAAGATCAAGAACAAGCAAATGGCTAAACAAGCTCGGTTTTGTGTTAAAGCTGGAACAACCAATGGGACCCAACGCAACATCGATTGAAGTCGGACCTAGTGCTGAAGAATTTACTACATTAGTTCTTTACTCAAAGTCATTAATTGAGCAGCAACAGCCTTCAAAGGTCGCGCATCCATCAATTCTTTTTAGCACAACCGATGTTGATTCTGCTTATGAGGAAGTGAAACAAAATGGAGTAAAAGTGGGAGACATGCTACGAATGCCGTTCCAGTAATGGATTGCAGTTTATAGATGCCTCAGTTCCGTTGATTAATTTACGCAGAAGTCCCGGTGCTTTCTTTGAGAAACTTCCCAACAAGGATATAGCAAGTAAAGATGCACTTGACAACTACTACCTTTGCCAAAGACTCTACTATTAAGTGTTAAGTATTCAATATGATATATAAGTTGTAAAATCTTCCATATCCGGATGATAAGTGAGGGCTCTTTTACTCTTACTTGAAAACTATGTCTACTATAAAAATCACGCTTTGTTATTAATTTAGATTGTCTACTAACTGATAGTATTGGTTCATTTAAAATACGTTTTGGTTGGATAAGCCCCGCTAAAACAGGCTGTACAACGACTGCTAGTATCTGCAAGATCTACATCAACTGCTTCTAATAATCCTTCTGTGCTCAAAAATGCTAATGAATCTGCTCCAATAACTTGTCCCATTGCTTGTTCATGTTCATATTTGTTTGCAAAAAGCTCTTCCTTTGTTGGCATATCAACACCATAAAAACAAGGGTTTTTTACCATAGGAGAAGTGATTCTTACATGGACCTCCTTGGCGCCTGCCTGGCGAATTAGTTGGACAATACGCTTGCTTGTTGTTCCTCGAACAATCGAATCATCGACTAGTACAACTCTTTTACCGTCAAGTATTTCATGAACAGCGCTTAATTTAAGACGGACAGCTAAATCACGTAATTCCTGAGTTGGTTCAATAAAGGAACGTCCGGCATATGGATTTTTAATAATGCCCATTTCGTATGGAATGCCTGATTGTTGAGCATAGCCAATAGCCGAAGGGACACTCGATTCTGGAACCGCAACCACAACATCGGCTTGAGTTGGGTGCTCTTTAGCTAAAATTTGGCCTAATTCTTTCCTGATGGCTAAAACACTTCTTCCATGAATTACACTATCAGGGCGGGCAAAATAAACAAATTCAAAAGAACAAAGGGAAACCTCCCCCTTATCAGCAAACCTTCCTGATTTCACTCCCTTTTCGTCTACTAGAAGCCATTCTCCTGGTTCAACGTCTCTCCAAAACTTAGCATCCACAGCGTTTAAAGCACATGTTTCGGAAGAGGCGATAATGGATTCACCAATTTTCCCAAGACTAAGAGGACGTAATCCATGACGGTCTAGCGCAATCAGCATTTGTTTTTCTGTCATGATAAGCAGAGCAAATGAACCATCCAACCGCTTAAGGACATCTGGTGCGGCTTCAGTAAAATCCTTTTTACTAGAACGCGCGATAAAATGAGCGATAATTTCCGTATCCGTTGTTGTTTGAAAGATGGCACCTTGTTGCTGGAGAACATTCCGTTCGATATTCGCATTCACAAGGTTACCATTATGGGCAACGGCTAAATCGCCCTTACTGTATTTAAAAACAAGGGGCTGGGCATTTTGGAGTAAACTCTCACCTGAAGTGGAATAGCGTACATGACCAATGGCCATATTGCCATTAAGACCATCTAAAATGTTTCGGGAAAATACTTGGGTTACAAGACCCATGCCCCTATGATGCCTAAATGTTTTTCCATCGCTTACAACAATTCCGGCACTTTCCTGTCCACGGTGCTGTAAGGCATGAAGTCCGTAATAAGTTAAATCAGCTGCTTTTGGGTGATTAAAAACTCCAAATACTCCACATTTCTCGCGCATTTCCATATCCATTTGTAAAAGCCTCCCCTAAAAATCATCTTCTGTTATTTTTATCGAGTGATGAATTTCTATCCTATCAAATTTACTGAGGACTTAGCATGCTTGAATGATCCTAATTGAAATTTGTGTTTCGAGTGTAAAAAGTATTACAGAAGTGATTGGGATGACAAATCATCAGTTGCAAGGTCTTATCAATCACAATGACCTAAAATAGGGAAACAGATCAATATCCGGTTTGATTCTAGGCTATAGTCGATGAAAATGATTTAACTGGGAGAATGTCTGTCAATAATTGACACAAAAAGATCGGGAAATGTTTGCACAAGATAGTTCTACATGCATTAAGCAAGAAAAAGCAGGCTTTATGTTGATTTTTAAACTGTGGAAAGTGAATAAAGATACAATGGGAAGAAGACCATAATCATAGCTTAGTAAAAGTTATAGGAGGAGAAGTATATGGGTATACAAAAACCACTACGAATAACAATTGCTATCCTTTTGTTTTTAGGATTGGTAATAAATACAACTATGACTGCCAATGCGCAAGTAGAAAAGGTTCCGAGAGCAGGTATAGCCATTAATGGAAAAGTAGTAACGGGGATTGATCCAATCAAGATTGATGGAACGTATTATTTACCTTTTGAACAGCTTGCAAAAATACTTGGATATCATAATATAAAATTCAATAAAAATACGTTGACGTATGAGGTAACTGATGGTTCCACTAAAGTTAGAGTAACCATGGGTGGAACAAAAGCGAAGAAGGGAAACGAGCTTGTGAATATTAAACCACCACAGTGGATCAATGATACGGCATATGTTTCATTACATGCTGGTGGAGCTCTATTCAACTCTTATATCAAATTTATGGAAAAAAACGGCTCTATTCAAGTACAACGACCAGCACGAAAGTATATTGTTCATACCGGAGATACCTTGTGGACCATTTCTCGAATCCACCATACTACTGTTAATGCATTAAAGAAAGCTAACAATCTTTCTTCCACTATTCTAAAAGATGGACAAGCATTGAAAATACCTAACAGTGGTTCACCCAAAGAAATGGAACCTATTAAAGAACATGAACCAGTTAAAATCAATAATAATGCATCTGTAGCTACTAATAAACAGAATGTTATTGAAGAGGCCAAAAAGTACATCGGTGCGGGATATAAATTCGGGGCAACACCCGCCGAAGCACCAAATTTATTTGATTGCTCCTCTTACACCCAATTGGTTTTAAATAATGTCGGTATTAATATACCCAGGGTTTCAAGAGATCAAGCGAGCAAAGGGAAAGCCGTTACCCAGTTACAAGCAGGGGATTTGATGTTCTTTACGATGAAAGACATATACTCAGATGGAAGAGTGGCTCATGTTGGAATTTACATGGGTGATGGAAATATGATCCATGCCTCCTCATCAAAGGGAGTTGCAATTACGAAGAATGTTTTGCAAAACAGCTATTGGTCAAAGAATTACCTATTTTCAAAAAGAATTATAAAATAGAAATAGACTATTTCAGTGGGACAGGGGTAACCTGTCCCCTTCATTAC
>JAPSLU010000436.1 GCA_031180405.1 Bacillus sp. (in: firmicutes)
AGTTATTTCTTCAATTAAAATTTCTTCATCCTGGTCTGTTTCATCTTTAATTTCCTGACCGATCATTGCTTCAATAATATCCTCATGACTTATAATCCCTTTTGTACCACCATATTCATCTAGGACAATAGCTAAATGTCTCTGTTTTTTAAGCATTAATTTAAAAACTTTTTCAATAGAGTGAAATTCATATACAAAAAGAGGGTCATCATCAATAAATTCTTCAAGCTTTTTATGAGGTTCTAAAGACCAAGATAAAAGTGATTTAGAATGAAGTACACCGACAATATGATCCATGCTTTCCTTATATACAGGGTAACGTGTATGACTACCAGCTAAAACAATTTCACGGGTTACCTCAAAAGTAGAACCTGATGCTACCCCTTGAATTTCGGTTCTAGGAATTTTTAATGCATCGCGGACATCTAAATCATAAAAATCAATGGCTCCCTTAATACGATTTGTCTCGTCTGTTTGGAAAATTCCTTCAGATGTAGCAATGTTCACCATCGTAATAAGTTCTTCCCTTGATATAGAGGCTGTTTTTTCTTCGTCCTTTGAAAGCTTTTTAATTACAGTCCTTGTAAACCTTGATAAAAGAAAGATTAATGGTTTTAAGATAAATATAATCACTCGAATAACCGGGAATACAGTATAAGCGATCTTATCTGCAAATGTTGCAGCGATTGATTTTGGTAAAACCTCAGCAAAAATAATTAATACGACTGTTAATACACCTGTTGCAACCCCAACACTTATTCCATACTCAATCGCAATGATAGTTACTAGGGTTGGCAGCATGATGTTTGCAATATTGTTTCCAATTAGTATACCTGTAATAAGCTCATCTGGCTTCGAAACAAGTTCAAGTAACTTTTGTGATTTCTTATCATTGTTGTCTGCTTTTGTTTTTAATTTCATTTTGTTCACTGCAGTTAAAGCTGTTTCACTACCTGATAAGAAAAAAGACATAAAAAGAAAAAAGACTATAGCAATTAGCAAAATTTAATTCCTCCAACAAATGAAACAATTTTTTATTACTTTTTCTTATCTTACCGATTTTTTTCCTGGATGTCGATAAATGTGATACTAGAGATATAAACGTCAATAATGGGTACAGATAGATTACATAAAAAAAGCAACCTACAATTACATCCCCTTGAAGAATGCTCGCTGTAAGTTGCTTCTAGTAGAATTCTATCATTATTTTTTCTTTACTTTACCTGTCCAACCTTTAAAACCACCTTTTAGACAATGTAAATTATGATAACCTTTACGCTTCAGCATTTGTGCTGCTCGGCCACTTCGAACTGTATTTTGGCAATAGAAATATACAGGTTGATCAGGTCTGATTTCTTTGTAGCGTTGACGTAACTGAGAAAGTGGGATATTTCTTGCCCCTAGAATGTGACCGCCTTCAAATTCGTTGGGCTCGCGTACATCGATTAATTGTGCTTTACGATATCCGGCACGAAATTCTTCCTCTGAAAGTTGTTTCATAATTTTACGTTGATAGAAAAAGTTAAAAGCAGTGTAAGCTATAAGGGCAGCTGCTAAGATGATGAGTAGAATGGTTGATGTTGACAATGTTCTCGACCCCTTTTATTTCTTTACTTTATTTGTTAGTTCATAAGAACTCTACAGACTCCTATTATTATATAAGAGCTTGTCTAAATTGTCATCAGGTTCTGTGCATTATTATTTTCTTCTATATAAAGTTCTGCTAGACTAAAATGGTGAAAAATTTATACAAAGAGGGTTAATACATGGCAAAAGAAGTTTGGAGATATATTGATTCTGGAAATTGCCCACCAGCCTTTAATATGGCGTTGGATGAGGCCCTTTTAGAATGGCATAGTAAAGGAAAAATCCTTTTCATCAACCATGCCCCCCTTAATATTTGTTTTTGTCTTGCCTTGCAGAATAAAGTATAGCACTGGAAGCGCATCCAAAAAAGGGAGC
>JAPSLU010000101.1 GCA_031180405.1 Bacillus sp. (in: firmicutes)
ATAGCCGACACCCCTAAATTCAGGGCTGTATATGCTGTGGATTGTCCCATAGCATCAGTAATAGTTGTACCTGCTTGAGAACTACGTTTTGAAAGAATTTGTTTATAATCTAAAGCTTGTTCTGCCCTTGAAGCAATATTATGCATTGTTTTAACCGCTTCCACCGGGTAAGACCCAGCAGCTGTTTCACCAGAAAGCATAATTGCATCAGTACCATCAAAAATAGCGTTTGCTACGTCACTAGCTTCCGCACGGGTTGGTCTAGGGTTTCGTTGCATACTATCAAGCATTTGAGTGGCAGTAATAACAGGCTTACCTAATGCATTACATTTACGTATTAATTCTTTTTGAACTAAAGGAACTTCCTCAGCAGGAATCTCAACACCTAAATCTCCACGTGCAACCATTAAACCATCTGAAACTTCAAGAATTTCATCGATATTATCGACACCTTCTTGATTCTCAATTTTAGGGATAATTTGAATGTGACCTGCATTATGCTCTTCAAGTAATTCACGAATTTCAAGAACATCCGAAGCGCGACGCACAAATGATGCAGCGATAAAGTCAACATCTTGCTCAATTCCAAATACAATATCTCTTGCATCTTTTTCAGTAATACCAGGAAGCTTAACGCTAACACCAGGTACGTTAACACCTTTTTTGTTTTTTAATGTGCCACTGTTTTTGATTAGTGTTTTAATTTCACCCTTAGCCTGATCTAAGCTTAAAACTTCTAGCTCAATAAGACCATCGTCAAGTAAAATAGTAGAGCCTTTATGTACATCATCAATTAGACCTTCGTAAGTAACTGAAAATTTATCAACAGTTCCTACAACTTCCTCCATAGAAACGATAATTTCGTTCCCGGCTACAAGCTCAATTGCACCATTTTCCATTGTATTCGTACGAATCTCTGGACCCTTAGTATCTAATAGAATGGCAACATTTTTATTTAATTTTGCAGAAGCTTCTCTAATATTCTTAATTCTAGCTCCATGTTCTTCAAAATCCCCGTGAGAAAAATTTAAACGGGCTACATTCATTCCAGCCAGCATCAATTCAGACAATTTTTCAATTGCTTCACTAGCTGGACCAATTGTACATACAATCTTCGTTTTACGCATCACTTTTTCCTCCTACCATTTTGACGAATAAAGGAGGCAGGCTAAAATTGCTTGTTCACTCCTTTATTCAAGTTAGTTAGTATGGTTCTTTTTCTAATTCTGAAATTCGTTACCCTATAACGTTATGGAAACGATACCATCAGGTTATTATATTGATAATTCTTTTGACAATTTGTACATATTTTCGTCAACTGAATGTGGTTGATCGAGAATTTCAAGAATATCATGGTGGACTAATTCATTTTTTTGAATACCTACACAGCGTCCGCCTTTACCTTCTAAAAGTAACTCAACAGCATATGCTCCTAGTCTGCTAGCCAACACACGGTCAAAAGCAGTTGGAGAACCTCCACGTTGAACATGACCAAGTACAGATACTCTTGTTTCAAATGTAGTAGCTTCCTCAATTTGCTTAGCAAATTCAACACCGCTACCAACACCTTCAGCAACTACAATGATACTATGCTTCTTACCACGTTCATGTCCTCTTTTTAAACGAGAAACTATTTGATCCATGTCATAATCAGCTTCAGGAATTAAAATTGTTTCAGCACCACCAGCTAAACCCGACCATAAAGCAATATCTCCAGCATGTCTTCCCATAACTTCAATTACATATGTACGTTCATGTGATGTAGCTGTATCACGAATTTTATCAATAGCATCAATAACTGTATTTAATGCAGTATCAAAACCAATTGTAAAATCTGTTCCAGGTATGTCATTATCTATAGTTCCAGGTACACCTACGCAAGGGAATCCATGTTCAGTAAGTTTCTTAGCTCCCATATATGAGCCATCTCCACCAATAACAACCAAACCTTCAATCCCATGTTTCTTTAATTGCTCAATACCCTTTTTCTGACCTTCAATCGTTTTAAATTCTGGACATCTAGCAGAATATAATTTTGTTCCACCGCGGTGAATAATGTCACCTACAGAACCTAATTCTAATTTTTCAATTCTACCTTCAATTAATCCTGTGTATCCATGGTATATTCCATAAACTTCAACATCATGGTAAATTGCTTTACGCACAACTGCACGAACAGCCGCATTCATACCAGGGGAGTCTCCTCCACTTGTTAAAACACCTATTTTTTTCAACCTTTCCTCACCCCACTATAAGTAAATAGCAATAATAACTTATTACTTCAAAAATAACATAAAAATAAATGTGGATTCAACAATAGGTCAACTTTTGTCGAATATCCTTATTATGAGCCTTTTTCATTATACAATAAATTATCTACTGTGTTTATTGAATTATGTAATTTTGCAAAATTATTGTCCTACACTGCTTTCCAAAAGAAATAAATTGCAACAGGTTACATTAATTCACATGATTCCGAAAAGAAAACGTGGACCGTTTAGGCCGCACGTTCATTTATTTTACCCCAAGAAGATCGTTCGCAAACGACACTTGACCTATTCTTTTATATTTTTCATAACGATGTTGAATTAACTCCTCTGCACTCATTGTTGAAAGTGACTTAAGTGAACTAGCTAATACCTCATCAATATGTTTCGCTTGGAGAACAACATCTTTATGAGCGCCGCCTTTTACTTCAGTAATAATTTCATCTACAACACCCAGTTCTTTCAAATCAGGTGCTGTAATCTTCATTGTTTCTGCTGCTTTTTTCGCTAAGCCAGCATCTTTCCACAGTAAAGCTGCGGCTCCCTCAGGGGATATAACTGAGTATGTGGAGTTTTCTAGCATATGAATATAATTTCCAACTCCAAGTGCCAAGGCTCCTCCACTTCCTCCTTCACCAATAACGATGCAAATTACCGGTACGGATAATCCAGCCATTTCAAACAAATTTTTAGCAATTGCTTCACTTTGTCCTCGTTCTTCAGCAGCCTTACCCGGATATGCACCTTTTGTATCAATAAAACAAATAATTGGACGTTTAAACTTATCTGCTTGCTTCATTAACCGAAGAGCCTTACGATATCCTTCTGGATGTGGCATACCAAAGTTTCTTCTTATATTTTCTTTAGTATCTTTACCACGTTGATGACCAATAACTGTTACAGGTATGCCTCTAAACTTAGCAATTCCACTCACAATCGCATCATCATCACCATAAAAGCGATCACCATGACATTCTAAGAAATTCGTAAAAATTTGTTCAATATAATCAAGTGTTGTTGGACGATTAGGATGCCTTGCGATCTGGACACGATCCCATGGTTTAATATTTGAATAAATTTCATTCTCAAGCTTTTCTAGCCTTGCTTCCAATTTTTCAATTTCAGATGATAAATCAACATCAGATTGGGCAGTAAATTCTTTTAGCTCTTTAATCTTTCCTCTGAGCTCCATGACTGGCTTTTCAAATTCTAATTCACCTACCATGTTATTTCACCTCCCACTTGATGTATATCAAGGATATTTCCAAGCGTATCTTTTAAATCATGACGGTTAATAACCTCATCTAATTGACCATGCTTCAGTAAAAATTCAGCTGTTTGGAAGTCTTCAGGCAACTCTTCTCTTATAGTTTGTTCAATAATTCTTCTACCTGCAAAACCAATGAGTGCACCTGGTTCAGCAAAATTATAATCTCCAAGTGACGCAAAGCTAGCAGATACTCCGCCCGTTGTTGGGTGTGTCATAACAGATATAATTAAACCACCATTATCACTAAACATCTTAAGGGCAGAACTAGTTTTTGCCATTTGCATTAAACTTAAAACACCCTCTTGCATTCTAGCGCCACCAGAGGCAGTAAATATAATTATTGGTAAACCTTTTTGATTAGCTGTTTCAATTGCACGAGTGATTTTTTCACCTACAACTGATCCCATACTTCCCATTCTAAAGCTCGCATCCATAATGGCTACAGACGTTCTGAAGCCATTTATTGTACCTTCTCCAGTTACAACGGCTTCATTTTGTTTTGTTTTTTGACGGTCTTTCTCTAATTTTTCTTCATAATCAGGAAAGTTCAATGGATTTTCTGAGATCATTTCTTTGTCATATTCAGTAAAACTATTTTCATCAAAGAGACTAGCAATACGCTCTTTCGCATTCATTTGATAGTGATAACTGCAATTCATACACACTTTTAGATTCTTATTTAATTCCTTTGTGTACATAATTTTTTTACAACTTGGACATTTCAAAACAATTCCTTCTGGAACATCTTGTTTGGCTTGCTCCGATGGAATCGAGGCATATTTCTTTTTCTTAGGTTTTGGCTTTGTAAATAAATCTTTTAGCAAAACGGTACCTCCCTTTTACTTATGCTGGATCTCTTATCATATGAATGCAAATCTTCTTTCGATTATTGTCAATTATCCTAACTGTAACGAATGATGGACAAGGATGTTGTAGAAATGTGTCAATTTCTATTCGACATTTTCTTTAAGAGATACCAATTCATAGATTCTGTAAACTTCGAGTTGATCTTTCTGTAACAGAGCATTTACTAGCTTTTCTCCATTCTGTTCGGTATAAACAAAGTCATCATTGCCCTTATGTACAAAATAAACGTATTCATTTAATACATTCCAAATTCGAAATAAGAGATGATTATTTGCGAGTGACATTAGCTCTTTCATAAATTGAATTCTTGTCATCTTCAAACCATGAAGTTTATTTGCTAATAATTGAAGAGATTCCTTTTGATTACTTGATAAGATTAATTGTAATGCATTTCTTTCAAGAAGATTATTCATCTCCATAATATCGTCTATCGCTTTTGAGTCCTCTAAAATAAAGGTGCCGAGCAACTCAATAAGATTATCCTCTCTAAAATTCTTTAAAAAGGTGCCCTCACCTCTTCTTGTTTCAATCATTCCTAGTAATTCAAGTGCCCTTAATGCTTCTCGTACAGAGGACCTTCCCACTTTTAGCTTATCTGCAAGCTCACGTTCAGAAGGAATCTTATCTCCATAAGAAAGCTGTTTTTCGGCAATAAACGCTCGAATATGACGCAGAATCTCAATATAGACTTTTGATTGTGCGGTTGTCAAAGACGTATCACTCACTTTATTCAATAATGGCAAGCTGCCTTGTTTTTTCTGCAACTTCCTCCGGATCAACCTTTATTCTCGCAACACCCGTTTCCATAGCAGCTTTAGCTACAGCAGATGCTACAGCTGGAGCGACTCTTGGATCAAATGGTCCTGGTATAACATACTCTGAGCTTAATTCACCTTCTGAGATTAGAGCTGCAATTGCTTCAACCGCTGCAATTTTCATTTGTTCATTTATATTCGTAGCTCTTACGTCTAAAGCCCCTCTAAATATTCCTGGAAACGCTAAGACATTATTTACTTGATTAGGAAAGTCAGAACGCCCTGTCCCAATTACCTTTGCTCCAGCATCTTTTGCGTCATCAGGCATAATTTCCGGAACTGGATTTGCCATCGCAAAGATAATTGGGTTTTCATTCATTGCTTGAACCATTTCCTTTGTTAATGCACCTTGAACAGATACTCCAATAAATACATCTGCACCTTTTATTACATCTGCAAGTGAACCATTCCCTACTAATTTCAAGGCGTTCACTAGGCCTGCTACCGTTACGATTGCAGTTCCGTGTTGATCATCATGTAAAAATGGGATATTTGTTTCTTTTTTTAATCTCTCTTCAATAACAAAGCAGTTAGGAGCAGCTATATCTTCTAAATTAACTCCACCAAAGGTAGGTTCAAGGAGTTTAACGGTATTTACAATTTGATCGATATCTGTTGTATTCAAACAAATAGGAAATGCATCAACCCCTGCGAAGCTTTTAAATAGAACAGCCTTCCCTTCCATTACAGGCAATGCAGCTTCTGGCCCAATATTCCCCAACCCTAACACAGCATTCCCGTCGGAAACAACAGCTACCATATTGCCTTTCATTGTATAATCATATACTTTGTTTTTGTCATCATAAATATCTTTACAAGGTTCTGCTACACCTGGTGAGTAGGCAAGACTTAAGTCATAAGCATTTTTAACAGGAATCTTTGATTTTGACTCTAATTTTCCTTTGTGAACTCGATGCATATGTAATGCTTCTTCACGCAATGACATATAAGAACACTCCCTGTGTAAAGTCATTAGAGCAATCAAAACTGTGCATTTCAAAAGGAGAAAAACAATAGTTTTCCACTGTTTTCTTATGATTACTATGTAATAAGTATTTGGGAACCGTTTATTTCCACTTAATCGCCAAAATACATTCTGATCTAATTGTATTTACCATACTTCAATAGTGGTCTGACCACCTATTAATCATTATTAAATGATAACATAATTCAATCGTTTGTAAAGTGCATATCATGACTGGAACCAATTGTCAAAGACTCGCTAATACTTAAAAGTTCCCTTTTGACTAATCCTTTATTAGAACAACATTTTCTTTTCCAAGCAGTTGGACTAATTCACTTACACATGTTTTTGTATCTGTTTCCGTTACAAAAAACTCCTCAGGTAATTGGATGGTACGCTTTTCAAACTCATAGTGCAGAAAAACAGGTGTACTACCATGAAATTTCCTTAGAACGTCCTTGACTTCTATAAGTTTATGTTGATCTGCATTCCTTTTTTCTATTTTAATAAATAGCTTTTGTCGTTCGGTTGGGGGGGGTAAAGTTTCTATCTCAATTAATTGTTGAATAATAAATTGGAGTTTTTCTTGCCGTTTTTCAACTTTTCCTACTAAGAAAAACACTCTTCCATCGATTAATTTCTCACTATACTTAGAGTAGGTTTGTGGAAATAAAACAGCATCTACATCTCCTGTTTCATCACCCAGACTTAGGAAAGCCATTACTTCTCCTTTTTTTGTACGAATGGTACGAATGTTCCCGATCATTGCACCAATTGAAGTTTTCCGATCCGCTTTAGATGGCAATTCATCAATGTTAATTGCACCAACTTCTCGAAGTCTTTTACGAAACACCTCAACAGGATGACTTGAAAAATAAAAACCTAATGATTCTTTTTCAAACTTCAACTTTTCTTCCACTTTAAATGGTTCAACCTCAACATATTTTGGCTTTAAATTAAACTCGTCGTTTAAAAATAAATCAAATTGACTATCATCAGATGGTGTCATAAGTTCTGCATGCTCAATTGCAACATCTAAGCTAGCTAGTAACGTTGCTCTATCAACGCCAAATTCATCCATGGCTCCCGCAAAAATAAGCTGTTCCATGGTTCGTCTTGTCACAATTTTCATAGAGACTCTGATACAAAAATCAAATAAATCTTCAAAGGGTTTTTGCTTCCTAGCATGAAATATTTCTTTAACCGCTGTAATTCCAACATTTTTAATCCCCGTTAAACTATAACGAATCGCTTTCCCTTCAACAAGAAACGGAAATGCACTTTTATTAATAGAGGGAGGTAAAATAGAAATACCTTTGTACTTAGCCTCTCGAACATACTGAGAAACCTTGTCTTCATTTCCTGTAACGCTTGATAATAAAGCAGTTATAAAATAAAGAGGGTAATTTGCTTTCAAAAAGGCCAATTGATACGCAATCATACTATACGCAACAGCGTGGCTTCTATTAAAACCATAATTAGCAAATTTTACTATCAAATCATAAATCGAATTGGCAATCTGCTCACTATGGCCATTTGATTTACATCCTTTTACAAAGTGTTCACGCTCTTTATCGAGCACTTCTTTCTTTTTCTTTCCGACCGCCCGTCTCAATAAATCCGCTTCCCCTAAAGAAAACCCTGCCATTGTGGAGGCTATCTCCATAATTTGTTCTTGATACACAATAACTCCATATGTGCTTTGTAAAATTTGTTCAAGGGAAGGATGTACATACGTAATATCACTTTTGTGATGCTTTCGGTCAATATAAAGTGGAATATTCTCCATTGGACCTGGGCGATATAAGGCGTTAACTGCAACAATATCCTCTAGTTCAGTAGGCTTTAACCGTTTTAGTACACTTCTCATCCCCTCAGATTCCAGTTGGAAAACACCTGTTGTATCACCTTTAGATAGAAGATCAAAGGTTTTTTGATCTTGATAGTAAATATTTGTTAAATCAACAGCTTTACCTTCTCCACGATGAATCAATTTTGTTATATTTTCAATTAAAGATAAGTTCCTTAAGCCTAAAAAATCCATCTTTAGTAATCCTAAATCTTCTAGGTAGTCCATAGAGTACTGTGTCAAATAAACATCTTGCTGACCCTCTTGTATAGGAACTATATTTGTTAATGGTTGATCACTCAATACAACTCCTGCCGCATGAGTAGACGTATGCCGTGGAAGACCTTCAATTTTTAGAGCGGTCTTATAAATTTTTTTATTTAATTCACTTTCCATAATCTCCTTTTGGAGCGCAGGTGAATTTTGAAAGGCCTCATGTAATGATATACCGGGGCGTGATGGAATGAGCTTCGACAAAACATCTGTCTCTTTTGGTGAAGCCCCCATTACTCGACCAACATCACGTATCGCAGCCTTTGCCGCCAATGTACCGAATGTGATAATCTGGGCTACGTGAAGCTTCCCGTACTTTTTTGCTACATATGCAATCACTTCATCACGTCTTGTATCAGGAAAATCAATATCGATATCAGGCATTGTAATTCGTTCAGGATTTAAAAACCTCTCAAAGAGTAATCTGTGTTTAATAGGATCTACATCCGTAATACGTAAACAAAAGGATACAAGCGAGCCAGCTGCAGAACCCCGACCAGGACCAGTAAGAATATTATTCTCATGGGCATAATTCATAAAGTCCCATACAATTAAAAAATAATCACTAAAATTCATTCGTTTGATTACACTTAATTCATACTTTAAACGTTCTTCATAGCTCTGATCAGGTTTTTGCAAACGTGAAGCTAACCCTTTGTAACATAATTCCTCGAGATAATCATCTGCGCTCTGATTAGCAGGAGTTGGATATTTTGGCAAATGCGATATACCTAAGTTTAGATTCACCTGACATCTGTCAGCTATCTTCAATGTATTCTCTAAAGCATCTGGATATCGTTCAAAAAGAGAAAGCATCTCTGCTGAAGATTTTAAATATTTCTCGTTAGATTCTTTTAAGTCGATGTGATCATCTGAAAGTTTGTCACCGTTTTTAATGGCTAATAAACATTGATGTGCTAAATTATCCTCTTTTTCTATATAACAAACGTCATTTATCGCTATGACTGGACTATTTGTTTGATTACTTATTGAGAGTATATTCTCTAAAAGAACATCCTCTTGTTTGGATTGCATTTGGATACCTATGTAAAATGATTGGTGACCAAAGATAGATTGATACCTTTTTACTACCTGTAGTTCATTATCCGAATTCATTATTTCTCGTCCTGGTAGGATGGCAATTAATCCTGAGCTATAGCTTTTTAACCAGCGCTCTGGAAGACCCTTTGATGATTTTGTTTGAAGAGCACTGCTAATTTTTATCAAGTTTTGGTAGCCTTCATTATTTTCAGCTATTAGAACTAGAGGGATAATTGAATCTTCATCGTCCCCGATAACCTCTATCGTTAATCCCATGATTGGCTTTATTCCATGTTCTAGACATAGCTTATAAAACGCAACCGCTCCATACATTACTTGAAAATCAGTTAATGCGATTGCTTTAAATTGTAACTCTTTTGCTTTGCTAACAAGCTTATCTAGTCTTGCAGCACTACTCAAAAGACTGTAAGCACTTTTAACTTGGAGATGAACAAATGGCATATATATCCCCCTTTCCTTTAAAATTCGATCATTATCTTATACAATATTATATTCCTTAAGAAGAAGTTGTTACAAATATGAGCTCCTTTATTAATTTCCCAATGTAAACATACTTAAAAAAGGTCGTCCATATACATAGAAGTAGGAGGTTGATGAATATGGACAAGGAAGCCTTTATGCCGGCTTTTATTCATAGTTACTTTATTGCACTAGGAGTCCTTATTGGTGGAACTTTAATTGGAGCAATCGGTGCATTTTTGGCTGGGGAACCGCCATTAACTAAGATGTTTGAATTTGCAAATCGATTAAAGATTTGGGCTCTTGTCGCAGCAATAGGAGGGACCTTTGACGCTGTCTATAGCTTTGAACGGGGAATTTTCCTAGGTGAAACAAGAGATATAGTGAAACAAGTGCTGTTAATTGTTTCAGCTATGGGAGGAGCACAGACTGGCTGGGTAATTGTCACTTGGTTAACACAGGAGCATTTATCATGAGAATTCCGCCACACTATCAACAACCTACATGGCAACGTTTTTTTGCTGGAGCAGCAATAGGGGCGATTATTAGCTGGGGTGTCTTTTTATTTATTTTTGGAGTTATTCAAGAAAAACACAGTACAATTATAAATGAGCAAAAGCAAGTAATTCAAGACTTACAGAATGATAAGAAAATTTATCAGGAAGAATACACAAAATTAAATAAAAAAGCACAAGAAAAATTAACTATACAAGAAATTAAAATTCATTTAACAAATGGTGATCGTTATCTTTTTAAAGATTTTAGAGTTAAAAGTATTGAAAACAAGATAAAAGATGATCTAAACGATCTAATTGCTAAAGATATTGAAAGTATTTCTTCCAGTTACCTATTAATTGAACGCACGATCGAAAACCGAATCTTTGAATTTGACGGTAATAAATATAAGCTTGAAATGAGTAAGCTTATGTTACATACAACCTTGTACATTGAAGTTGAAATATCTTTTTTAGATTAATATGGAATATGTATTTTTATATGATATGTATAAAAACCAATCGCAATTTTTCGTTTTTTTCGGTAAAATAGAAATAGGAAAAACAAGGAAAAATCATTAGGCTAGTTTGGTTCTCAAACTGGCTTCACTTTTCCCATTTCCCCCCGATTGCTTATTGATACCCTTAAATAGACTTATTGTTCGTATGCTCATAGCCTATCTAACCGCACTGAAGCCAGTGTCCTTGTTTCCCTAAGTTATTTAATGGACGGTAACAAACATTTTGATGGAGGGATGAGATATGTATATTTTAAATTCAAAAAAGATTGCCTTAGAGAAAGTAGAGCATATTAAAAATGGGTTTTCAGCTTATGTTGAAACGGCTGAACTTGCAGGGCTAATCAAAAAAGAACTTCAAAAATTACAACTTGATGTTTATGAAGACGAGACAGATCTTGGATTTTGGTTCATTCCAAACAGAGAAAAGAAAGCGCTTAAATAGCTGGTTTTCTTCCTTTGACCCCTTTGAGAGCAATCAACACCAAAATATGAACATTCTATTTTAATTTTCAACCCTCACGAGCCAATACCCTCACATATCGTTTTTTGTTATTATTGCCAATGATCTATTCAGGAGAAAAGGGGCTGTCTAAAAAGCAGAAAGACAGCCCTATCCTTATGTAAGAATTCAACCTTTATTATGTTCTTGACATAATTTCTCTAGATCTTGTAACACTTGTTCAGCTTCTTCCCAGCTATAGACAGATGCACCGGAAGCAAGCGGGTGTCCACCACCATTGTATTTTTTGGCAAGACCATTTATGACAAGACTTTTCGCTCGTAGTCTTACACGAATTTGTGTTTCTTCTTCTACAAAGAATACCCAAGCTTTTACGCCTTCGATATTTCCTAAAATCCCTACTAACTGAGAAGCTTCTGATGGTGTTACATCATATTCTTTTAACATTTCCTTCGATATTCTCATTGATGCAGACCCAGATGATGTTAAAGTGAAATTTTGAAGAACATAACCACTTAATTTTGCTACATTTCTCTTCGTTTTATAGAGCTCATCATAAATTGGAGTTGGCTCAATTCCCTCAGAAATTAATGCACTTGCGTAGCGAAATGTTTTTTCCGTTGTACTTGGAAATAGAAATCTTCCCGTATCACCAACGATTCCAGTATATAAAAGCTCTGAGGCCTTTTTAGATAGCTTTAATCCTTCTTCTTTTCCTTCCAAATATAACTCATAAATCATTTCACTTGTTGCACTTGCTGTTGTGTCTACCCATAGTAGGTCACCGTATTGATCATCATTTGGGTGGTGATCTATCTTAATCACTTTTTTGCCAGTTTTATATCGTTGATCACTAACTCTGGCTTGATTAGCAGTATCACATACAATGACTAATGAATCTTGGTAAAGTTCATCTGGTACTAGATCCATTTTATATAGAAACTCTAATGATTTTTCTGTTTCACCAACAACAAAGATATTCTTCTCTGGAAACGATGCTTTTAAGATTTCTGCTAGCCCACATTGTGAACCATAAGCATCTGGATCTGGACGGACATGGCGATGAATAATAATTGATTCATTTTGACGTATTTCCTCTAAAATTTGCTGTTTCATTTTGTTCTCCTTTTTTCCCTTTATTTAGTTATTAAATCATAATTTTTCACATTAAAAAAGAAGGAACTATTAGCTTACTCATTTTTATCACTTTTTATCTAGGACATGTTAAAATAGATAGTGAAGCTTTTAGGTTCACATTGTTTTTATTTTAGGCTGTTTTTCGTAAACTCTGTTGCTTTTAAACAAGTATCAGGTTGGTTGATTGCAGTGAGAGAATGCTCGCTTTCCGTGGGCGATGAGCCACCTCTGCGAAGCCCTGAATGTGTCTCACCTGTCCCAATACTCACAGGAGTCTCACACCTTATGCTGAAAATCAAACAAATCAGTTTTAATCAAAGAACATAATCTAAAACAATAATCTTTTAGAAAGGCTGTTTTCATAACTTTGTTGCTATAAGTAAACCTGGAGGAAACAACACTATATAAGGTCTAGTGGCATCTTTTCTTCTTAGAATTCTATCTTTTATACGATAGAAGATTATTAGGTCAATTTAGCAACAATCTATCAGAAAAGAGCCTTTAGAAAAGACCTTTTTTTATTGCGTCCTTTGTCCAAAAAAGAGTCATAACCTTATGGAGGTTTTAGAAATGCCGGTATTCGTTGTATTTATCACTTTCACATTTGCTTTTTATCTATACTATAAGATCAAATCTTATCGATCTAATAAACTGGCAGAAAAACGTTGGATCTCTGCGAAATCCAGCATTGCTTTAGGTTTATTTGTAGCTTTTTTTGGCATAAATCAATTATTTTTATATCATTCAACTCTTACTATTGTTATAGGTGCAATATTCATTGTCATTGGTTTGGCAAGCGCCTGGGCAGGTTATCGAGCATATAAACATTTTTTGCCACAAGTACTAAATGAAATGCAACAAAAATAAAGAAGAGGCATGCATAGACTTCGAATCTTTAGATATCCGGGTCTATTCATACCTCTTCTTTTTTGCTTATACCCTTACCGCTCGATTAGCTGTACCATCAACATAGCCTTACCAACGACGACCCCATTACTGAAAGCTTCAACATCAACTTTTCCAAATTTCCGCCCGACTTCAAGTATTTTCGGATGTATTTCAAGCATTGTTTCCATTTGTACAGGTTTGATAAAGTAAATTGTAATATTTTCAACAACAATGTCACCTTTTTTTTGTGCTCTTAAAAACCGATTCACTGCTTCAGTAACAAGAGTTGTGAATACTCCATATGAAATTGTTCCTAAATGGTTAGTCATTTGCGGGCTTACTTCACAACGGAAGATGCTGCTTCTTTTCGATTCATCATCGATGGTAACAAACTGGTTTGTAACAATGTCATCTAGCTTTTCCCCGATTTGTGGTTGCCGCTGAATAACCTGCAATGCTTTTAGTACATCTTGTCTACTGATAATACCTTGGAGGCGATTTTGTTGGTCGACAACAGGAAGTAGCTCAATTCCTTCCCATACCATCATTTGTGCAGCAGATGCAACAGATGTCTTCCCAATAACTGTAATGGGACTCTTGGTCATAACCTTTTCTATTGCTGTTGAATGGTCATTGCCCATAATATCCTTCGATGTAACGATACCTTGTACCTTAAGGTTTTGATCAATGACAGGAAAGCGTCCATGTCCTGTTTCATAATTATGTTGATACCATGTGGCAACCGTATCTGTTGTATATAAACAAATTGTTTTATTGATAGGTGTTAAGATGTCTTCAACTTGAACAATTTCCTTTTTGATTAACTGATCATAAATGGCTCTGTTAATCATCGCACCTACTGTAAACGTATCATAACTGGTGGAGATAATCGGTAACTCTAGGTCATCAGCTAGCTTTTTTACGTTATCCTCTGTGTCAAAACCACCAGTAATTAACACAGCAGCTCCTGCCTCTAGTGCATATTGGTGAGCAGTTGTTCTGTTACCTACAATAAGCAAGTTTCCAGCCCCGGTATATCTCATCATTGCATCGAGCTTCATAGCACCGATAACAAACTTGTTTAACGTTTTATGTAGTCCAGCCCGTCCACCTAATACTTGTCCTTCTACAATATTTACGACTTCTGCATATGTTAACTTCTCAAAATTCTCCTTCTTCTTTGTTTCGATTCTAATTGTTCCAACGCGTTCAATTGTACTGACATAGCCTTTATTTTCTGCTTCTTTTATTGCTCGATATGCTGTACCTTCACTAACATTTATATCTTTTGCAATTTGTCTGACAGAAATTTTTTCTCCTACTGGCAGTGAAGTTATATGCTGTAAAATTTGCTCGTGCTTTGTAGCCAAGCTGCATCACCCTTTTTCTATTTGTGCATGTATGTATCTGCAAATACCGCTCATTTGAGCAGTAGAAAGCGCAAGCGCCACAGACTTAGGCAAATAAGACAAGATGAAATAGAGTGAAGTCCCTATAATTCCATATTGGCTAATGACCTCGAGGGGCTAGTCCGGTTATCGCGCTTATCGATAGTTCAAGAATTTT